>SKSF01000193.1 GCA_007118095.1 Dehalococcoidia bacterium | reverse complement strand
GTAACGCCGGAGGGGCTCGTTCTCCGTGAAGCCGCCGCCGGGGTTTCCCCCGGCGGCGTCCAATCGGTCACGGAACCGTCTCTGCAAACCGCGGATGACTTCCGCGAAATGACGTTCTAGCGGGCGGCGACCGGCGCCTCCCGGTAGCGGACCGGCAGCCGCTTGATCCCCCCGACGTGGAGCTGCCCCGCAAGCCGTTCCGGTTCCCCTGCGAGTTCCAGGTTGGGAAGAACCGGGATCAGCGCGCGCAGCATGCACCGCATCTCCCACCGCGCCAGGTTGGCGCCCAGGCAGAAGTGCTCGCCGTAGCCGCCGAACGCAAAGTGGTCGTTCTCCTGCCGCTCGATGTCGAATCGGTACGGTTCGTCGAAGACTTCTTCATCCCGGTTCGCCGAGGGATACCACATCGCGATCGTTTCACCCTTGCGGATGCGCTGCCCGCGTATCTCGACGTCTTCGTTCACGGTCCGCGTGAACTGGATGACCACCGACGTCCACCGCAAGATCTCTTCCACGGCCGAATCGACCAATTCCGGGTTCTCGACCAGCTTTTGGAGCTGGTCCGGGTGCTGGAGCAGCGCGTGTACCCCGCCCGTCATCGAATTGCGCGTAGTCTCGTTTCCCGCCGCCAGCAGCAGGATGATGTACGACATAACCTCGCGCGCCGTCAGCTCCCGCCCCTGGAAGCGCGCACGCAGCAGCATCGAAAGCAGGTCGTCGGCCTGCAGCCCGGCTTCGCGGCGCTTCTCGATGAGCGCTTCCATGTAGTCGAACCACTCGTTCATCCCGCGGCGCTGCGCCTGCCGTGCGCTCTCGCCGGGCTTGCGGTATTCCTCGTCCCCGGCCCCCACCATCACCTCGGTCCAGTAGAAAATGCGGTCGCGGTCCTCTTCCGGGACGTCGGCCATCTCACAGATGGCGTGCACAGGCAACCGCGCTGCCATTTCGTGGACCAGGTCGCAGCTCTCGTCCTGTTTCAGCCGCTCCGCCAGCAGGTCGGCGAAGTTCCCGACATACTCCCGCGCCATGCGCTCGAGGTGCTCTTCGATGGCCTCCATTGCCCGCGGTGTGAAGCGCTTGCTCACAATCGAGCGGTATTCCCGGTGCTCCGGCGGGTCCATGAACACCAGGTCCGGCGGCTCATCCTGCGCAGGCTTGTACCGTCGTTCCTCATCGTCCTGCCGCCAGTGTTCGAAGTCGTACGGCTGCGGTGTTGCTAGTCGCAGCCGCTGCCGGTTTGAGAAGAGCTCGGGATGCTGCGAGATCCACCGGATATCGGCGTGCTTGGTGATCGCCCAGAACGGTTCGAACCCCGGGCGTTCGTACCAGTACACGGGCGCTTCACGCCGCAAAAGGTCCCATTCACGCCACGGGTACCCCCGCTGCACGTAGAGGTCGGTGTCGGTGATGTCGATCGTGTCAAGTGTTAGGGTTTCGCTCATGCCTTCCGTCCTCCTTGGGAGGTGGCGACAGGGTGCGGTATCGTACGACGCGCCGCAAGACCCCCGAACACGAGCGGAGAGGGAACGATATGCCAGATGTCACGAGTCACGATGGCGCCATCATCCACTACGAAGTCTTCGGTTCCGGCTACCCGCTGGTGCTCATTGCGCCAGGCGGCGTCAACAGTGAGCTCGCATCGTGGCAACGCAGCACCATCAAGCCTGTCGACCTCTTCGCGGACGAGTTCATGCTGATCGCCATGGACCAGCGCTACGCAGGCCAGAGCATCCCGCCGCTCAAGCCGTTCAGTTACGACGACGCCATGCACGACATCCGTGCCGTGCTCGACGACGCCGGTGTCGAAAAAGCGCACTTCATGGGCGGCTGCATTGGCTGTGCCTACATCTGGCGGTTTATCCACGACCACCCCGATCGCGTCAGCGCTGCCGTCGGCCAGGACCCGGTCGGGCTCGACCACACGAATTCGCCCGATGTGTTCTACCGGATGTTCCACGAGACCATGCGCCTCGCCCGTGCCGAAGGCATGGACGCCGTCGTCAATGCCGCGATGGAAAACCCGACGTTTGTGATGAACAACGCTGCGGGACCCTTCGCCCGCCGCATCCACGATGACCCGGCGTTCCGCCAGGAGGTCATCGACATGGGCCGCGAACGCTATATCTTGCTCATCACCGCCTTCCGGGATGGCATCTGGCCGCAGAATCCTCCCTACTTCACCGTGAGCGAGGACTGGATGCGCACCTGTCCCGCGCCGCTCCTGGTCCTCCCCGGCAACGACCCCTTCCATCCCACTTCGGTCGGCGAGCAGATCTGCCGCGAGGCGCCAAACGCCCGCTGCCTCGACGTGGACGCGCGCAGCGAAGAGAAGCTCCCCGGGACAATCGAAACGCTCCGTGAATTTCTGCGGACCAACACCCCGGCCTGAATCCCGTTCGTTGACCGTCCCGCGCGACCCCGCTAGATTTCTCGCGCCGGGCCAATAGTTCGGCAGACACAACAGATATGTGAGGGATGCGTGAAAGCTGCCGTTGTTGGTGAGCACGGCCGCATGACGGTCGACGAAGTCCCCGAACCAGAACCGGGAGGCCGCCAGGTGCTCCTCCGCGTGACCTATTGCGGTATCTGTGGCTCTGACCTCCATGCGCTCCGTGCGGGCGCCATGAAGCCAGGTGCCATCCTCGGCCACGAAATCGTGGGCGAAATCGCGGCGCTCGGCCCCGGTGTGCGAGGCTTCGAAGTCGGTGACCGCGTGACCACCCTGTCGGCTGTCCCGTGCGACAAGTGCGACCCCTGCGAAGAAGGCATGTTCCGGTCCTGCCGCAACGGCTGGCAGATCTTCGGCTATACGGGCGTCCCCGGCGGCTATGCAGAGGCGCTCCTCACGCACTCCTCGATCATCGAAAAAGTCCCCGGAGGCACGTCAGACCTCGTCGCGGCATTCAATGAACCCGCGATCGTCGGTCTCCACGCCGTGCGCATCAGCCGCCTGCGTCCCGGGGAAACCTCGGTCATCATCGGTGCGGGCCCCGTTGGCCTGCTGGTCCTCCAGGCAGCCCGGCTGGCCAATCCCGGACCCGTCTACGTCGTCGAGCCCTCGGCCGGTCGCCGAGAGGTCGCCCGGAAGCTCGGCGCCACCGAGTGCCTTGACCCGTTCACCGATGACGTCCCCGCATTCCTTGCGGACCACACCGAGGTCGGCCCCGATGTCGTCTTCGAATGTGCTGGCGCAAAGGGCACGCTGCAATCGGCGGTCGAATGGGTCCGCCCCGGCGGACAGGTGATGGTCCCCGGCGTGAACATGGAACCCGACGAGATTTCGCCGCTCACCATGATCGGCAAGGAATGCGAAATCAAAGGCGCGCTCGGCGGCGGCGAACTGTTCGCCGAGGCCCTCCGCCTCCTCGCGACCGGCCAG
>SKSF01000059.1 GCA_007118095.1 Dehalococcoidia bacterium | reverse complement strand
CGATGCGGCGCCCCATCTCGGCTTCGCCGCCGGGCCAGCACTGGCGTTCGAGCAGGGGGATATCGGGACGGGTGGCAGGGCGCACGTCGATAGTGATCATTGGAACCTCCGCAGGGTACGAAACAGGGGGCGATGGTGGCGGAGAATAGCAGGCGGGGCGGCATCCCGAAGGAATGACGCAGCGTCGTCTTTACCATAGTGTAGCCGCGAACGTTGGAACCGGTGGCAGGGTTGGGGCATGACACGGACACCGCAGGCCGAACGGGAATACCCGCCGGAGGAGCTGCTCGACTGGACGAAGCGCCAGGAAGAGGTGCTCGGGCTGCTGGCGAAGGGGAAGTCGAACCCGGATATCGCGGAGGAGCTGGGGCTTTCGCTGGAGGGGGCGAAGCATCACGTCCGCGAGATCATGTCGAAGCTGGACGTGGACAACCGGGAGGACGCGGCCGAGTACTGGCGCTGGCGGCAGGGGCTGCCGCGGCGGCTGGGGCGGGCGCTCGGGGCGTTTGCGGGCCTAGGGCCGTTGCGGGTCGCGGCCGGGGTTACGGCTGTCGCGGTTGCGGTGGGGGCTGTGTTTGGCGCGTACATGCTGCTGAGCGGCGATGAGGAGACGTTCGAGGGGTACTACCTGCGGTATGAGCACACCGACAGCGGGTGGACCTACCACTGGTGGGTCGTCGATGAAACGCGGTGGCGCATGGACTTCGAAATAGAACCACAGAACGGGAGGGAGGACACGTGGCACAGGATGACCGGCACGGACGGGGAAACGGCCTGGTCGTACGACCCGCAGGCTCACGAGATTGAGATGTATACGCCGCCGGCGGAATTCGCCGCAGACGTCCTTTCGCTACCAATGCAGCAACGGCCACTGGGCTTCCGCCTGCCTGGGCCCATCCATCCCGGCATCGCCGACGTGCTGATTGGCGAGCGTGAGTACCCGGGGATCACCGTGAACGCGGTGGAGGAAGGGGAACACTCCGGCCGGCCGGTGCTCGTCGTCGAAACGGTCCTCGATAACCAGGATCCGCCGCTCCGGCTCACGACCTATCTCGACCGCCAGCTCGGCGTCGTGCTCGAGCAGGGAATGAACAACGGTGATGACGGCGGACGCCGAGTCGTTAGCCAATTCGACGAGCCGGTCGAGATGAGCGGGTCGTTCTTTGAGCCGCCCGAAGGGGACGATGAGCGACCAGCGCCGGAGGAGGTGTGCGCTTTCGGGGGGTGGACCCACAGCGTCTCCACCGAAGCCCAGGACCCGGCACGGGCACTTTTCCAGGAACAGGCATGGAGGACCGTGCCAATCAGGTTCGCGGAGCTGGAGCGGGTATCCGGTTGGGATCCCGTTGAAGTGTCCTACGAGCCCGAGTGCGCGGCGCCGTGGCGACTGGCCTCATCGAATCACCTGTCCGAGTTACTTTTCCCGGCGGCCTGGTACGAGATAGTGCTGCACGAGACGGATGCGGCCGCGCCGCGGGAGGTGACCATCAGCCAGGAACCCGGCGACGAGGTGGGAGGCGGTGACCAGCTTCCTGACGAGTTCAGTTTCAGGGGCCGGGCGGCCTACGGGTTGGAGGACGACGAAGGGGCGAGGATGCGCTGGAGCGATGGTGAGGCTGTTATCACCATCACGGGGGAAGGGATGGGCCTGGCAGAGCTCATGGACCTGGCAGACGCAGTCATCGCTGATTGACAGGGGGCGCGGGGCGGGGGATTCTGTGGAGAACAACTGAAGAAGAAGAACGTGACGTTGAACGGGGAGAGTAGCCCGTCAGACGCGCCGCCAGAGAGCCGGGGAGAGGTGAGAGCCCGGCGGTGACGAGACAGGTGAATGGTCCCGGGAGTCCCGGCGGCGAACGCAAAGGCCAGTAGCTGCCGGCGGAGTGGGCACCGATAGCAGAGCCCGGGCCATCGCTCGCGCGAGTACGCGAGCCGTGGCCGAGTGAGTGGCCTGGCTGTGTGAGCAGCCGGGAACAAAGGTGGCACCGCGAGTACCCCCTCGTCCTTTGATGACGAGGGGGTATTTTTGTGGGAGCACATTCCCGAGGTCTGCACGATGGCGACGAAAAAGTTCTTCCTTCCTGAATCCGAGATGCCAGAGGCGTGGTACAACGTGGCGGCCGACCTGGAGACGCCGCCGCCGCCGCCATTGCACCCGGGGACTCACGAGCCGGTGGGGCCAGAGGCGCTGGCGCCTCTTTTCCCGATGGAGCTCATCAAGCAAGAGGTGAGCACGGAGCGGTACATCCCGATCCCGGACGAGGTGCGGGAGATCTACCGCATCTGGCGGCCGTCGCCATTAATCCGCGCGACCGGGCTGGAGAAGGCGCTGGATACGCCGGCGCGGATTTACTACAAGTACGAGGGCGTTTCGCCGGCCGGTTCGCACAAGCCGAACACGTCGGTGGCGCAGGCGTACTACAACAAGCAGGAAGGCGTGAAGCGCATCGCGACCGAGACGGGCGCAGGGCAGTGGGGGTCGTCGCTGGCGTTTGCGTGCGACATCTTCGGGCTCGAGGCGAAGGTCTACATGGTGAAGGTGTCGTACGGGCAGAAGCCGTACCGGCGTTCGATGATGCGGATCTGGAACGCGAGCGTGGTGCCGAGCCCGAGCAACGAGACCAATGCCGGGCGGAGCATCCTGGAGGCAGACCCGGACAGCAACGGGGCGCTGGGGATCGCGATCTCGGAGGCGGTGGAAGACGCTGCGATGCGGGAGGATACGAAGTATTCGCTCGGGAGCGTGTTGAACCACGTGCTGCTCCACCAGACGGTGATCGGCGAAGAGGCGATCAAGCAGATGGAGATGGCCGGGGACTACCCGGACGTGGTGGTCGGCTGTTCGGGCGGTGGTTCGAACGCGGCCGGGTTGATGTTCCCATTCCTGCGCGCAAGGCTGGAGGGGAAGCGGGACACGCGCTTCCTGGCAGTGGAGCCGGCATCGTGCCCGAGCCTGACAAAGGGTGAGTATCGCTACGACTTCGGCGATACGGTGGGGCTGACGCCGCTGATGAAGATGTACACGCTGGGGCACACGTTCATGCCGCCGGGGATCCACGCGGGCGGGCTGCGGTACCACGCGATGGCGCCGATGCTGTGCCACCTCTACAGCGAGGGGCATATCGAGGCGGTGGCGCATCCGCAGAACCCGTGTTTCGACGCGGCGCGGCTGTTTGCGCGCAAAGAGGGGATCATCCCGGCGCCGGAGAGCAGTCACGCTGTGAAAGGGGCTATCGACGAGGCGCTTGCTGCGAAGGAAGCTGGAGAGGAGCGCGTGGTGCTGTTCAACCTGAGCGGCCACGGACTGCTGGACATGCAAGCGTATGACGACTACCTGGACGGCCGGCTGGTGGATGACCACTACCCGTCGGAACTGGTCCAGGAGGCGATGAAATCTTTGCCGGAGATCTCGT
>SKSF01000126.1 GCA_007118095.1 Dehalococcoidia bacterium | reverse complement strand
CGATGGCTTCGCCCAGCCGGTGGACGCCTTCTTCGATGTCTTCAGTCGGCACGTATGAAAAGGAAAGGCGCAGATGATTGGTGACATTCTCATCGGCGAAGAACTGCGGACCGGCGCCAAGGATGACGGCGCGTTCGTTGGCCGCTGCCTGTACCTCACGCACAGGAATGTGCGATGGCAGCTCCAGCCAGAGGAAGAACCCGCCGCGGGGTGAGACCCATGTGCAGTGGTCGGCACAGTGGCGTTTCAACGCCGTCTCGGTGCGTTCGAGCTTTCGCCAGTAGATGTCCCGGAGCCGTTCCACATGCCGGTCGAGGTCCCCATTTCGGATGACCTCCGCAATGATGCGGCCGAGGAACGGGCTCGTGCCCATATCATACCGCACTGCCGCCATGCGGCTGATCAAAGCTGACGGTCCCATGAGCCATCCCATGCGGAGCCCGGTGGCCAGGGTCTTGGAGAAGGAACACGCCTTGATGCAGTGGTCCCCGTTCGCGAGCGAAAAGACGGACGGCGGCGGCGGCTCATCAAACCACAGTTCTCCGTAGGCGTCGTCTTCGACGACGAGCGTGTTGAACCGCTGTGCCAGCTCTACAAGCTTCTCGCGTCGTTCGAGAGGCAGCGTGCAGCCGGCCGGGTTCTGGTGAGTCGGGATACAGTAAACGAACTTCGCGCGGCGGCCGGCATCCGCGAGTTTCTGCAGCTCGTCTTCGAGCACGTCGACCCGCATACCATTCTCGTCGAGCGGGATGGCGATCTGCTCCGCCCCGAACGAGCGAATGGTACGCATGCTGCCCGGGAAGTTGGGACTTTCGACCAGGACGACGTCGCCGGGGTCGAGCAGTGTCTCGCAGACAATCCCGATGCCATGCGCCGATCCCGACACGATCATCACCTGGTCCACGCCAACGGGGATGTCCTCCATACGGGTCGATCGTTCTGCAATGGCTTCCCGAAGAGGCAAAGGGCCGAAGGTCCCACCATATTGCAGCGCCTCCTTCTGCTCGCGCTCGACGACGGCGTGGGCAGCTCTTAGCAGTAGGTCGCCCGGGAGGGAAGGGACATCAGGGACGCCTCCTCCGAAGGGGATGACAGGCCGAGGGTCCGGTTGCGCCGCGGCCCACACCGCAGGCCCAAGGATGCGGCCACGGTAGTTGACGATCTCGTCGACTCGCTCGGCGTTCCAGAAAGGCTCGCGTTCCATGGGGTGCTCCGCAGTGCTTAGAGGATGGGGGCGAGTATAGCGCGGGAGATGGGACTTCTGTTGGAGCCGGGGAAGCGTCGCCGGATCGCATGCTTAATTTGTTCTTCACACGAAGCGGGCAGATCCGCTGGTATATTGAACCCTATTCTCTCTCGCGCCTGTTATTGGGAAGGATTTCACAAGCGGGTTCACTCCGGGCCTGCGAAGGCTTTGTATTTCCCGGCGCGAGGGAAATTCAGGTAGCCAAAGTGGGGAACGACACCAATGGAAGCATCGCAGGCACCCGCCGCGCGGGGCTTATACCGTCCGCAGTTTGAGCATGATAGCTGTGGTGTCGGGTTCATCGTGAACCTGAAAGGGCAGCGCTCGCACCGGCTCCTCGAGGATGCGATCACGGCGCTGCAGAACCTGAACCATCGGGGCGCGTCGGGTTCGGAAGTGAACACTGGTGACGGCGCCGGGCTGCTGTTGCAGATGCCGCACGAATTCTTCCGGCACGAATCTGCTCCTCTCGGATTGCGTCTCCCGGAGCCGGGGCGATACGGCGTCGGCATGATGTTCGCGTCACCCGACCAACGGAGCCGCTCGCAGGCAATGGCGCTCTTCAGCACGATTGTTGAGGAAGAGGGTCAGCACCTTCTGGGCTGGCGCGATGTGCCGACGGACAATGCATCGCTCGGCGCGACGGCGCTCGAATCCGAACCGACAATGCACCAGGCGTTCATCGCGCGCGGCGCGAACATCGATAGCGATGACGCCTTCGAGCGCGTTCTCTATGTCATCCGTAAGCGCTTTGAGAAGGCGGTCACGCGCTGGGGTATCAAGGACGAAGAGTATTTCTACTTCGCCAGTCTTTCCAGCCGCACCATCGTTTACAAAGGGATGCTGACGGCGAACCAGCTCATCGATTACTTCCCGGACCTTTCGAATCCGCGGATGATCGCATCGTTCGCGATGTTTCATTCGCGCTTCAGCACGAACACCTTCCCGAGCTGGGACCGGGCACACCCGTACCGCCTCATCGCGCATAACGGCGAGATCAATACGCTGCGCGGCAACATTAACTGGATGACCGCCCGCGAAGGCATGTTCGCCTCATCGCGATACAGCGACGTCAACAAGATCATTCCCGTCGTCCGGGAAAGCGGCAGTGACACGGCGATTCTCGACAATGCTGTGGAGCTCTTGGCGCTGTCGGGGCGGTCAGTCGCGCACTCGATGATGATGCTCGTCCCGGAAGCGTGGGGAAACCACGAGTCGATGAGCGACGAGAAGAAGGACTTTTACGAGTACCACAGTGCGCTCATGGAGCCCTGGGACGGCCCCGCCTCGGTTGCGTTCACCGACGGGAAGGACATCGGCGCGGTCCTCGACCGGAACGGCCTGCGGCCGTCGCGATACTACGTGACCAAGGATGACCAGGTCATCATGGCGTCCGAAGTGGGGGTGCTCCCCATCGAACCGGACCGGATCCTCAAGAAGGGCCGACTGGAGCCGGGCCGCATGTTCCTTGTGAGCATGGAAGAAGGCCGCATCATTGACGATGAAGAGTTGAAGGACGACCTGTGCAAGGCGCAGCCTTATGGCGATTGGGTGAAGAACCACCTGCTCACCCTTGACGAGCTTCCCGGCGGCGACGAAGCGCCGGCGATGGACGCACACGAGTTGCTGAAGCAGCAGATTGCGTTCGGATACACGGTGGAGGATCAGAAGTACCACGTCGGGCCGATGGCGAATAACGGCGAAGAGGCTGTCGGGTCGATGGGTACCGACACGCCACTGGCAGTGCTTTCGGACCGGCCGCAGCCACTCTACAACTACTTCAAGCAGCTCTTCGCGCAGGTGACCAACCCGCCACTCGACGCGATCCGCGAAGAGCTGGTGACCTCCGTCGCGACGCTGGTTGGGCCCAAGGGGAACCTGCTCGACGAAGGGCTACACGACATCCGGAACCTTAAGCTGAACTCGCCGTTCCTTTCAAACAACGAAATGGCGGGTATCAAGGCGATCAAGGAGCCTGCCCTGAAGCCGGAGGTGCTCAGCACCCTGTTCCCGGCGAAGGCGGGGCCTGCCGGTCTGGAATCGGCAATGGAGGACCTCTATGCTCGTGCCGATCGTGCGATGAAGAACGGCGCAAAGCTGCTGATGCTGTCGGACCGTGGTGTGGACTCGGAGCACGCGCCCATCCCCTCGCTACTGGCGGTTGCGGGACTCCACCACCACCTGGTGCGTGAGAAGCGCCGGACACACGTGGGGCTCGTGATCGAAAGTGGTGATGCCCGCGAGGTTCATCACTTGTCCCTGCTGCTCGGCTATGGCGCTGACGCGGTCAACCCGTATCTGGCAATAGAAACCCTCAAAGGGATGCACGCCGAGGGCATGCTCGCCGAGGGACTCGACGTCGACAAGGCAATCGCGAACTTCCTGAAGGCGACGCAGAAGGGCGTCGTGAAGGTGATGTCGAAGATGGGCATCTCCACGGTTCAGAGCTACCGGGGTGCGCAGATCTTCGAGGCGATCGGACTGGCGGAGACGTTTGTCGACCGCTACTTCACGCACACGGTCTCGCGCATCGGCGGTGTCGGCATCCACGAGGTGGGTGCAGAGACGCTTACACACCATGGCCGCGCCTACCCGAGGCGTGACGGTGGGCTTGATTCGCTGGACTGGGGCGGCCAGTACCAGTGGCGCCGTGACGGGGAGTACCATCTCTTCAACCCGGAAACGGTGTTCCGCCTGCAGCATGCGACCCGGACAAAGCGGGACGAAATCTTCCGCGAGTACACGCAGCTCGTAAATGACCAGGCCGAGCGGATGGCGACGTTGCGTGGCCTGCTCCGCTTCAAGTCCGACCGGCAGCCAATTCCGATCGAGGAAGTTGAACCCGCTGAGAACATCTTCAAAAGGTTCGCTACGGGCGCGATGTCGTTTGGATCCATCGGCGCGGAAGCGCACGAGACGCTGGCGATCGCCATGAACCGGCTCGGTGCGCGCAGCAACACCGGCGAGGGCGGCGAAGACCCGCGCCGCTACAAGCCCGACCCGAACGGAGATTCGCGGCGGAGCTCCATCAAACAGGTGGCATCGGGGCGCTTTGGCGTGACCAGTGAATACCTGGTGAACGCCGATGAGCTGCAGATCAAGATGGCACAGGGGGCCAAGCCCGGTGAGGGTGGCCAGCTCCCGGGGCACAAGGTCTGGCAGTGGATTGCGGACGTGCGCCATTCGACGCCGGGCGTAGCGCTCATCAGTCCGCCGCCGCATCACGATATATATTCGATCGAGGACCTCGCGCAGCTTATCCACGACCTGAAGAACTCGAACCCGCGGGCGCGCATCAGCGTGAAGCTCGTGGCGGAGATTGGCGTCGGGACGGTGGCCGCCGGGGTCGCGAAAGCGAAGTCGGACGTGGTCCTCATCAGCGGTTACGACGGCGGCACAGGCGCCAGCCCGTTGACGTCGCTGAAGCACGCCGGGATCCCCTGGGAGCTCGGCCTGGCAGAGACGCAGCAGACGCTGGTGATGAACAAGCTGCGGGACCGCATCATTGTCCAGACCGACGGGCAAATGAAGACCGGGCGCGACGTGATGGTCGCTGCGTTACTCGGCGCAGAAGAATACGGCTTCTCGACCGCGCCATTGGTGGTGATGGGCTGCATCATGATGCGCGTCTGCCACCTGGATACGTGCCCGGTCGGGATCGCAACGCAGAACCCGGAGCTTCGCGAGAAGTTCGCCGGCCAGGCGGACCACGTGGTCAACTTCTTTAAGTTCGTGGCCGAAGAAGTGCGCGAGCTGCTCGCCGAGCTTGGTTACCGGACGCTGGACGAGGTCATCGGCCGCGTGGACCTGATGGATTCGCGCCGTGCGGTGGACCACTGGAAGGCACAGGGTGTCGACCTTTCGGCTATCCTCTACGACCCGGAGATGCCGGCGGATGTCCCGCGCCGCAAGGTGGTGGAACAGGACCACGGCATTGAGGTCGCACTCGACAACGAGCTGATCAGGCGTTCCTCGGGGGCGCTGCAGAACGGGGAAGCCGTGCAGCTTTCGCTCGCAATCCGCAACGTGAACCGGACCGTGGGAACCATGCTCGGCAGCGAGCTGACTCGCCGGTACGGATTCAACGGGCTCCCGGATGACACGATCGATATTGCTTTCGATGGCTCGGCCGGGCAGAGCTTCGGCGCGTTTGTGCCACCGGGAGTCACGATGCGGTTGCGTGGTGATGCGAACGACTACTGCGGCAAAGGCCTGTCAGGCGGCAAGCTTGTGGTCTACCCGCATGAGAACTCGGCGTTTGTCCCCGAAGAAAACATCGTCATCGGGAATGTGGCGCTCTATGGCGCGACCAGCGGCGCTCTCTTCGCACGGGGACGTGCCGGCGAGCGCTTCGCGGTGCGCAATAGTGGCGCGGTTGCGGTCGTCGAAGGGACCGGAGATCACGGTTGTGAGTACATGACTGGTGGCCGGGTGGTCATAATCGGCCGCACCGGGCGCAACTTCGGCGCAGGGATGAGCGGTGGCGTGGCGTATGTGTATGACGCGGACGGCACCTTCGCGGATCGATGCAACATGGGCATGATCGACCTCGAAGACCTGGACGACACTGAAGACATCGAGCTGGTCCGCGGGCTGCTGGAGCGCCACGTGGAATATACGGCGAGCACAGTCGCCCAGGGCATGCTGGATTCGTGGGAGAACGTCGTCGGCCGGTTCGTAAAAGTGATGCCGCGTGACTACAAGCGGGTACTTGAGGAGCAGCGGCGCCAGGTAGAAGAGACTTCTGACACTGTGGGGGCAACGGGTGGCTAAACCAACCGGATTCATGGAATACAAGCGGGAGCTGCCAAGGCGCCGCCCCGTTGAAGAACGTGTCCACGACTGGCTGGAAGTCTACGAAGATTTCCCACCGTCGCAGCTCAAGGCGCAGGCCGCACGCTGCATGGACTGCGGCATCCCGTTCTGCCATCAGGGCTGCCCGCTCGGGAACATCATCCCCGATTGGAATGACCTGGTGTGGCACGAACACTGGCAAGACGCGATCGAACGTCTGCACGCGACGAACAACTTCCCCGAGTTCACCGGCCGGCTTTGCCCGGCTCCGTGCGAGGCCGCGTGTGTCCTGGGAATCAACGACGACCCGGTGACGATCAAGCAGATCGAGGTCGAGATCATCGACCGCGCCTGGGAGGAAGGTTGGGTGAAGCCAGCCCCGCCGGCAGTGAAGACCGGCAAGCGCGTGGCTGTAGTGGGTTCCGGTCCGGCAGGGCTGGCCTGTGCACAGCAGCTCGCACGCGCCGGGCATGACGTCACGGTGTTCGAACGCGCAGACCAAATCGGGGGCTTGCTTCGCTACGGCATCCCTGACTTCAAGATGCGCAAGTACCACATCGACCGGCGGATGGAGCAGATGGAAGGCGAAGGCGTTACTTTTCGCCCGGGCGCTAACATCGGTTTTGATGTCGATGCAAAGGAGCTCCACTCCGAATTTGATGCGATCTGTCTTGCCGGGGGCTCGACTCAGCCGCGCGACCTTACCGTCCCCGGACGGGAGCTGGACGGCGTGCATTTTGCGATGGAGTATCTCACCCTTCAGAACCGCCACGTTGCGGGCGAGGAGGTTCCGGACGAAGAATTCATCAGCGCCAAAGACAAGAACGTGATCATTCTCGGCGGCGGCGACACCGGTGCCGACTGCCTTGGCACAGCACATAGACAGGGGGCAAAGCACGTCTACCAGTACGAGCTGCTGCCCAAGCCTCCCGAGGAGCGTCCCGAAGACACGCCGTGGCCTATGTGGCCGAACATCTATCGTGTCTCTTCGGCGCATGAAGAGGGTGGCGAACGTGACTATTCCATCCTCACCAAGAGCCTCTCCGGGGAGAATGGGAAGCTTAAGCATCTGCATGGCATCCGTGTCGAATTCGAACGCGTGGACGGCCGGATGGAGATGCGCGAGGTCGCAGGGAGCGAGTTCACCCAGGACGTCGACCTGCTCCTCCTGGCAATGGGCTTTGTCGGACCCGAGAAAGGTGGGCTCATTGACCAGCTCGGCATCGAACTCACTGACCGTGGCAACGTCAAAGGCGACGAGCACAAGATGACGACCGTCCCGGGCATCTTTACAGCCGGGGACATGACGCGTGGCCAGTCCCTCATCGTCTGGGCAATCGCCGAAGGCCGTGAGGCGGCGAAGGGTATGGACAAGTACCTGATGGGCGAAACGAAGCTGCCGTAAACCGGTCTATCGGGTCCGGTTCACGACGTAATGTGTAACTTCAGCGAGCTCGTCACGGTGTCCCGGTGATGCAGGCACCGTGGCGACCAGCTCGCGTGCCCGCTCCGCGTACTCCGCGGCAATCGCCTCTGTCCGTGCCCGCGCACCTGATGACTCCAGTGCGGCCATAACCGCCGAGACGTCCGGTTCATCGTCGGCGTACTCGCGTTCGATGACCTGGCGGGCGGCCTCGTCTTGCATTGCGATGATGATCGGAAGTGACCGCTTCTTGCGGGCGATGTCGCTGGTGTTTGATTTACCGGTTACTGCCGAGTTGCCCCATGCGCCGAGGATGTCGTCGTGTGCCTGGAACGCGAGCCCCAGTGCTTCACCCCAGCGGCGGAAGGTGGCGGCATCCTCGTCGGATGCGCCACCCAGGATCGCGCCTACGGCGACTGACGCGCCGAGGAGTGCCCCGGTCTTGCCGGCGACCATCGAAAAGTACTCGTTCTCGTCCCGTGGCGGCGCCGTCTCGAAGCGCAGGTCCATCCACTGACCACGGATCATGCGCGTGGTCGCGGATGTGAGTGAATCGAGTGCGCGTGTGCGCTGCGCGTCCGGGATCGCGGATGCGGTCGCGAGTGAACGCACCGCCGAGGTGAACAGGAAGTCGCCGGCATTGATCGCCTGTGCCTCGCCCAGGCGCACCCAGAGGGTTGGTCGGCTGTGGCGCTCCTGGTCGCGATCCTGGATGTCGTCATGGACGAGCGAGAAGTTGTGGATCAATTCGAGCGCGACGGCGCCCGGGAGTGCGACCGTCACGTCGTTCCCGCAGCATTCCGCTGCAAATAGACATAGTGCTGGACGTATGCGCTTGGCGCCAGGCGTGCTTGGCACACCGCCGCTATCTTCCCAGCCAAGCGCATAGCGGGCTGCAGCATCGAGTTCGGTCGAGTCGTCCCCGATATAGGCGCGCAGTGCCATGTCGATGGCTTCCAAATTCCGGGTGAGTACGGGCGGGAGGTCCGGGTGCTCGTCCACAATTGGCCTCACCTGGGCGCTCAGGCAGGCGTGCCGAGCGATGGCTCGGTCCGGGAAACCTGGTCGGCTTCGAGGTGCTCCTGGACCCTCGCGGCGATGCCGGACGCATCGAGGCCGTAGAGCGCACGGTATGTTGATTGAGGCCCATGGTCGACTATGTGGTCGGGCATCGCGAGCGCCCCGAGAAAGCGATCAGCCAGGCCATGATCCGCGAGGAGCGTCAGGACGCCCTCACCGAAGCCGCCAGCGCGCACATTTTCCTCGGCAGTAATGATCCCGCCGGTCTGCCTGGCAAGGCGAAGGATCAGCTCTTCGTCGAGCGGCTTTGCGAACCTGGCGTTGACGACCGTTGCCTTGACGCCAATGTCTGCGAGGATGTCAGCTGCGCCGGAGCACTGTGTCACGGTGGCGCCAAAACCCAGCAAGGCTACATCGTCACCCTTGCGCAGCACCTCGCTCTCGCCGATCTTTAGCTGCTTCATCGGCTGGTCAGTCGGGGCGCCCGGGCCCGCGCCCCGTGGATAGCGGACCGAGAACGGCCCATCATGCAGCACCCCAGTGTAGAGCAAGTCCCGAAGCTCTGCCTCGTCTCTTGGTGCGCTGACCACCATGTTGGGCAGGCAGCGCAGGTAGCTCGTGTCGATGAAGCCCTGGTGGGTCTTGCCGTCGTCGCCCACAAAGCCCGCACGGTCAAGCGCGAACACAACAGGCAGGTTCTGCACCACCACATCGTGGACCACGGAGTCATATCCTCGCTGGAGGAAGGTCGAGTAGATGGATGCGATGGGCCGCATACCCTGCGTCGCTAGCCCGGCCGCGAACGTGACCGCGTGCTGTTCCGCGATACCCACATCAATGACGCGGTCGGGGTGTTGCTTGTGAACGGGAGCGAGACCGGTCCCTTCGAGCATGGCAGCTGTGATCGCGACCACCCGGTCGTCGTGTTCAATGAGCTCCTGGCAGGCGTCTGCGAACACCTTGCTATACGTCGGTGGAGGCGGAGGCACTGATGGGTCCGCCGGTGTCTTGAGCCAGAAAGTACCGCTGTGGCTCTTGATGGGATCGGCGGCCGCCTCGGGGATGCCATGTCCTTTTTCGGTAAGCAAGTGAAGGAGCGCGGGTCGCCCTTCGACCTGTTTTATCGCATGGAGTGCGGATTCGACCTCGTGGAGGTTGTGACCATCAATGGGACCAAAGTACTCGAAGCCAAACTGCTCCCAGAAGCTGGCGTGGACCATTAGCTCCCGGAAACTGGCCTTAACGCGCTTCGCGCCATCCCACACATGTTTCCCGAGCGGGAGATGTTCGACGAAGCTGCCGAAGTCGCGCTTGGCGTTACGGTAGAGGGGTTCGAGGCGTAGCTTGTTAACGTTGCGGCTGAGCGCGCCGACGTTCGGCGAAATGGACATCGCATTGTCGTTCAAGACAACAAGCATGCGCGTCCCCATGTGGCCCACGTGGTTCATGCCTTCGAGGGCCATCCCGGCGGTCATAGCGCCGTCCCCGACAACCGCGATGACATCGAATTCGTCGCCGGCGAGGTCGCGAGCCGTAGCCATGCCGGCGCCGGCCGAGATGGCCGTGCCAGCATGACCGGCACCGAAAGCGTCATGGGGGCTTTCCTGGCGGTCGGCAAAGCCAGAGAGGCCGCCATATTGACGTATGGCGGCGAGGCCATCCTTTCGGCCGGTAAGCATCTTGTGGACGTAGGCCTGGTGGCTGACGTCCCAGATAATCTGGTCGCGAGGCGTCTCGAAGGCACGGTGGAGCGCTACGGTGAGTTCGACGACGCCAAGGTTCGAGGCGAGATGGCCGCCGCCGCCAATCCCATCGACAGTGTTCACGAGGAACTCGCGAATCTCTGCACAGAGCTGTTTCAGATCCTCCTCGGACAGGCCGCGCAGGTCGGCGGGAGCATTCACCCGGTCGAGTATTCGTTCCAAGCACTCCTCCTTCATCCCATCCGACATTAGACCACGAGAAACCAGCCCGGCGGCGTGCGGGTGCTTACCAGCCGGCGATCGCGGTTCCTCCCCCACATGACCCAAGATAAGAGCCGGGGTCATGTGAGGGAGGAACCGCCGCGGAAGTCAGGGGGCGCCGTAGGTAAGCGGGTTCTCGGTGCTCCAGGGCGCGGCGACTTCGTTGACCTGAAGTTCGACACGGTTCCAGGTGACCTTGACGGAGCCGTCTTCCTTCCCCTCGGCCGGGTCCACCATGACTTCCAGCATGGAATTGTTCACCTCGTCGTCGGGGCGGGCGAGGGCCTGGAGAAAGGCCTCGGCGGCCTCGTAGGTTTCGAGCATGCGGGGCTGCCACCGCCCGTAGACTTTCGGGTTTTCAGCCAGCTCTTCGGTCATGCCCGTACGGACAAAGGGATAGAGGACGCTGAACGCGGAGACAAGGGACGCGCTCTTGCCGAGGTTCACGTGCAAGACGCTCGGGAGCTGCAGGACCGCCCAGTTGGCGATTGCGTAGCCGGGGACGGCGGCGCCGGGATCGATGGCCTGCCGGGACGAGACATAGACGAAGCGGACGGGCTCATTGTGGTAGACAGCTTCACCCGACCAGAGGTGGGTCATGCCGAGGAAACCGTCGATTTTGGTATCCAGTACGGAACGGGATTCGGAGAGGTTGTCGACGAACGCTTGCCGGACGCGAGCGCGGCGCTTGGCCTGCGATTCACCCTCCACTTCGCGGAGAGAGCGGCCGAACGAATAGCCTCCTTCAGTGAGGCCAGAGTTGCAGATGACCAGGTTCGGAGGCAGTCCGCCCATATGTTCGATGATGTAGCTGCGCGTGGCCCAGAGGTCGCTGAGGTTGGTGACGTCCGCCTGGACCGGGAAAGCGTTGACCCCCTGGTCTCGCAGTGCATCGACAAGGTCGAGTGCGTCGTCATAGCTGCGGTGGAAGTGGACGGCCACGTGGCTGGCACCGTTCATCCCGGCGGCCAGCGCGAAAGCCTGGCCCATCCCGCCATCCTTGCCTGCGCCACTGATCAGGACTCGCTTGCCCTCGACGCCGGCCGCGAACGCTGGGTGGACCTTGAATTTATTGATATCGACAGTGAAAGCCATAGCGCCCCCTGCAGTTTGGTATAGGTGATGACAGGAAAGCAGGGTACCGTGATCCAGCTATAGCCGCCACTGTTGATAAGCTGATGGTGCTATAGCATGGAGCTATGAGTCTTTATCTCCGCCGACCCGCCGGTCCCGGGCGCGGGAAGGGCGATGACAAATGTGGATCCGATGCCTACCTCCGAACGAAGCTCGACGGAGCCGTCCATCGTTTCCACGAGCTCCTTAACGATGGCGAGGCCCAGTCCGGACCCGCCGGTCTTGCGGGAGAGGCTCTTGTCGACCCGGAAGAACCGGTCGAAGATGCGCTGCCGGTATTCCTCTGCGATCCCCGGGCCGGTGTCCTGTACCTCAATAGACACGGAATCGCCGACCCGCCGGATCGTGACGGTGACGTTGGTACCTTCGCCAGAGTACTTAATGGCGTTATCGACCAGGTTGAACATACAACGGTAGAGGAGGTCCGGATTGGCCAGAACGTGTGCCTCTGCGTCCCCATCCATGCGAAGACCGATCGCCTTGCGGTCAGCCAGTCCTTCGAGCTGTGCTACGGCTTCCCTGGCGAGCGGTATGGCATCGAGCTCCTCGATGTGGGGCGGTTCAGCTTCCGTGGAGGTGAGCAATAGCAGGTCGTCACTCAGTCGTGTGAGACGCTCCGTCTGGACCTTTACGGTGTCCATTAACTCGCGGTATTCGTCGGTGGAGACCTCGGGGTCCATCTCGGTCACTTCAATGTTCGTGCGGATGGCGGCGAGTGGCGTCCGGAGCTCGTGGGAAGCGTACTGGACGAAGCGGCGCTGACTTTCGAATGCATTTTCGAGTCGTCCAATCATGGAGTCGAAGGTATCCGCGAGGCCTTTGAGCTCATCCTCCGGCCCTTGGTGATTGATGCGCTGATTGAGGTTCGTCGCGCTGATGGTAGAGGCGACCTGGGTGATGTCGCGGACGGGACGCAGCATCATTCCGGACAGGACATACCCGCCAATACCAGAGGCAAGCGCGAGACCGACCACGGAAAGGATGGACCACGTCTGAAGCCGGTCCAAGTTGTCGGCGACAATCTGGGCTTCGGCATCCCGGATGTAGACGTTGGTTGGATAATTCGGCTCGGCGCCCTCGAAAGCGCCGCCGGGCTGCTGGCTCACCGTGTAGCCGTCGTCTTCGATGACAATCGTGGTGCTGGGGCTGTCCATGCGCAGGGCAACGTTCAGCGCCACGACGAAGGCGATGCCGAAGACAAGAAGGAGACTGGAGTACCAGACGGCGAGGCGGAACCGGACCGTCCGTGCGAACGGGGGGAAGGGTACGTTAGAGGACGTACCCTTTTCCGCGTATGGTTTCGATGAGCTGGTCTGAGAAGCCGTCATTAACTTTCCGGCGCAGGTTGTTCATGTGGACCTTCACGGTCTGGGTGAAGGGGTTGGCGTGCTCGTCCCAGATGTGCTCGAGCAGTTCCTCCTGTGGGACAGCGCGACCTTCATTTCGGGCCAGATAATAGAGTAACGCGAATTCCTTGGGTGTGAGGTGAATTTCGATCCCGTCACGCTTCACCCGGTTCGTGTTGGGGTCGAGTTCGAGGCCGCGGGTGTTGAGTACGGGCTCACGGAGTCCCCCTTCGCGGCGGGCTATCGCGCGGATCCGGGCTTCGAGTTCGCTGAAGGCGAAGGGCTTCACGAGGTAATCGTCGGCTCCACCGTCGAGCCCTTCGACACGCTCCCGGATGGAGCTGCGCGCTGTGAGCATTATGATGCCGCCACTGAAATTCTCATCACGCAGGCGGCGGCAGACCTCGACGCCATCGATCCTGGGCAGATTGAGGTCGAGACACACAACGTCGTAGTGATTCACACCGGCCTTTTCCAGGGCTTCGGCCCCGTCGAACGCGATATCGACGGCGTATCCCTTCTTCATGAGGCCGCGTTCAATCGCGGACGCAATCGGCTCCTCGTCTTCCACCACAAGCACGCGCATCGTGCAGATCACCCCTCAACTTTCCTCCACCGTAACTGTGAAACTCCCAAGTCGAGGTAAAGATGCGAATACTTGCAGTCGTCTTGAGGACGTCAGGGTTACGCAGCGGCAGTCGCCCGCTTGTCCGAGTCGCGCGGAGCTTCGCGCCGTTCGAGCATGTAGCCAAAGCCGCGGACGTTAACGATGTAACTGGGCGTTGCGGGATCGAGTTCGACCTTGCGGCGGATGCGGCGGACGTAGACCTTGACGATCTCTTGCGCTTCGCGTTCCGAGTACGTGTATTCTTGGACGGCGCGAAGGATGTCGACCGGGCTGACGACCTTGCCCACGTTCCGTGCGAGGTGGGCAAGGATCTTAAACTCGGTAGGTGTGAGCGGAATGCGCTCATCGCCACGGGAAGCCTGACACCGGTCGAAGTCGAGAGAAAGGTCCCGGATGGTGACCATCGTCGGCTCCTCTTCCGCCTCCGCACTTTCGCCGGCAGTGCGGGTGCGCTGACGGGCAAGCGCGGTGACCTGCGCTGCGATGAGGTCGGCCCCGTCGGAGTCGCGGACGCAGACGTCGGCGCCAGCGCGCAACGCCGTGGCCATGCCGACAGGCTGAGGGCCCGGCGCGATGACCATGATGATGGCGTTGGTGGAACGTCCCAGCGAACCGACCAGGTCGACGTCAGGTTCGTGTCTGGGGTCGATCGCGAGGACGATGAGCTCTGGGTTGAACTGGCGGATGAGCTTCTCGGTATCCCGGTCGTGTGGGCGTTCCGTGGTTGTAAATCCGTTGCGAGCGAGCGCGGGCAATAGGTCAGCGGACCGGTAGTCGCGCGTATGCGTCACAAACGCGACCGGGTTGCGATGGGTACCTTCGGATTCGTGTGCCAATGTTCCACTCCACGCCTTGTCAACTCTGCGGCCGGTTTCATGCGCGGGGACATTGGTTACCCGGCCCGTCACTTTTATCGTCGGCACGAACGCGCACAGGTGGAGGGCTCAACGGCTTTCTAACAGTTTGCGGGCGTCACGCCGCGTTTGCGGCGTGGAGTGCCGCACGTAACCTGCGGACCGCCTGGTGGTGGAGCTGGCTCACGCGCGTTTCCGATACGCCGATAATGCGAGCGATTTCGCGCATGGTGAGCTCGTCCACGTAGTAGAGAGCGACGATGGTCTGCTCGCGTTCGGGGAGCTGCCGGATCGCGGTTGCGAGTGCGTGGAGCGTTTCCTGCTCTTCGAGGGAGGCGAGGAAGTCGCTCTCCTGGCCGAGTTCGCGCAGCTCGTCCGGGGCGTCATCATCGCTAGCATCACGGGCGCCGAACATCCCGTCGAGTGAGATGGTTGCAGAGCGCGACTGATCGGCTACTTCGCGGAGCGCATGCAACGAAAGGCCGAGATGCCGGGCAACTTCCTGTTCCGTTGGCGGCCGGCCAAGACTCGCGGACAGCTTAGTCTGTGCGCGAGAAAGGTCGCGCGTGCGCTGCCGCATGGGCCGGCTCAGGCGGTCCATGGCCCGGAAGGCATCCAGCATAGCGCCACGGATGCGACGCTCGGCATAGGTGTAAAAGGCGACACCTCGTCCGGGTTCGAACCGCTGGACTGCTTCGACGAGTCCGCACATCCCATGTCCAACAGCATCTTCATAATCGAGGAGTCCAGGCAGCTGGATCGGGAGGTTTCGTGCGATCCTTCGCACGAGGGGTGTGTACTGGAGAATCAGTTCGTGCTGTTGCGCGAGCGTCAGCCGGGTGCCCGGCGGATGTTCGGATGCGTGTAGCCCTTCGGAGGCCATGGCATGCTTGCTCCGGCCTTTCCTGACCGGTCCGTCAGGGAGTCGAGCTTCATCATGCATGCAGCGCGGGAGTGCACCGGGTGGCGACCTGCGGGAGATTGCGTTACCTCGCGTGGAGGGATGGCGACAGCGCCACCTTCCCTCCGTCTTGCGGGCGCCGGGCGGGCAGGTAAGATTCGGCGATATGGCTGGTCGTGGCGCGTTGGATGGATTACGGATTATCGAACATGGTGGGTGGAGCGGCGCTTTCGCCGGGCGCCTCCTGACGGAGGCCGGCGCCGAAGTTGTACGGGTTACAGCACCGGGAGGCGACTTCCTTGCAGCAGAGCCTCCTTTCTTCGCTGGTTCGACCGTTTCGATCCAGGACACCTGGTACAACGCGGGAAAGCAGGTGGTGGAAACCGTCACGAAAGAGGAGCGGCGGGAAGCACTCCGCACTTTGATCCCTGCTGCAGATATTGTTGTAGAGGACTGTCAGTCAGGGGATGAGGTGTTCGGGGAAGACGAGCTTCGTGCACTCAATCCCGGGCTCGTCTATCTGCACGTCAGCCCGATGGGGACGGGCGGTCCGTGGAAGCGTTGTCGCGTGAATGACCTTGTCGCCAACGCGCTGTGTGGCTCGGCATCAGTGACAGGGAACCAGGAGACGCCGCCCATCACTGGCTACGGGAACCAGACATATCACACCGTCGGACTCTACGCGGCCTTATGTGCGCTGGCGGCACTCCACTCCCGCCGGCGGACCGGGGAGGCCCAGCTCGTCCATCTGAATGCCCACGAGGCGCTGGCATCGTGTACCGAACAGGTCTTGATGGAATGGTTCTTCCCGGATGGACCGTGGCAGACGCCCATCGCGCCGCGGCAAGGGAGCCTGCACTGGAGCCGGGCCTACGAGGTGTACTCGGGCAAGACGGGCCGCGGGATCATGGTCACCGTCGCGTTGCGCCTCTTCGACAGCCTCCTGCCGTGGCTGGAGGAAGAAGGTGCCGCACAGGAGCTTGCTGACCGGGATAAGTACCCGGACCCGACCGCGATGATCCAGGACCTACCGTACATGATGCAGGTCATGCGGGAGTGGGTAGCGACCAAGGACGCGGACGAGCTGTTCTACGAAGGGCAGAAGCGACACCAGCCGTTTGGCGTGGTCTGGGACGTGGCCACTGCAGTACAGAGCCCCCAGATCGAGGCCCGGGGATATTTCCAGGAGCAGGAAGTCCCCGGCGCCGGGACGGTGTGGTTCCCGGGCCGGATGTTCCGGACGAGCGCGGATGGACCACGCGTCGAACCACCCCGGCGCATCCAGGTACGCGACCTCGCATGGGATGCCCGGCCGGCACCGCAGCAAACGGGAACGGGCGCAGCATCAGCGCCATCTCGTCCACTGGAAGGCGTGCGGGTGCTGGACTTCACCCACGTGCTCGCGGGGCCCTTTGGGACGCGGGTTATGGCCGACCTTGGCGCTGACGTGATCAAGGTCAGCACCGCTGCACGCGGCACGGGCGCGAATTCACCCTCGCACCCCTACTATGTTTCGTGGAACCGGAACAAGCGCAGTATCACGCTGGACATGGCAAGCGCGGAAGGGCTCGCCATCGCGCGGGAACTCGCCTTGCAATCCGACATCATCATCGAAAACTTCCGCGCCGGGGTCCTGGCGCGTTGGGGCCTTGACCGGGAGGGATTGCAAGACGATCACCCGGGGATCACGGTCATCGCGATGGGGGGCATGGGACAGACCGGCGCATGGAAGGACTACGTGACCTTTGCGCCGACCATCCATGCGCTCACCGGGCTGACGTACCTGACCAATCCGCCGGGACGTCATGACCTGGGCTACGGATTCTCACTGACCGACCACTTGAGCGGGCTGGCCGGGGCGCTGGCAGCGTGCGAGGCGCTCGAACACCGTCGGCGGACCGGGGAGGGACTTGCCATCGACCTTGCGCAGTACGAGCTCGGACTGAGCATCATGGCACCCGTGTACATGGACTATTTCTCGAACGGTCGCAATCCCGAGCCCACCGGCAACCGCCATCCCTGGGATGCCTGGGCGCCGCACGGCATCTATCGCGCAGCCGGCGACGACCATTGGGTGGCCATCGCGGTGCGTGGCGACGACGAATGGCAGCGGCTTGCAATGGTCATGGGTGACCAGGGGCTCGCGCACGACCCACGGTTTGTAACGCATCAACACCGGGTCGCGAATGCGAGCACGCTTGACACCTTGATAGAGTCGTGGGCGTGCCGACGAGACCGGTACGATGTCATGGAGGCGTGCCAGGCGTCCGGCATCGCTGCCGGGGCTGTGCAGAATGCTGCGGACTTGTCGGTGAATGATCCGCAGATGCGGGCGCACGGGTTCTTCGGCACTGTGACGGGGGGCGTCCGGGGTGAATACGGGGTCGACCGGTTCCCGGCATCGTTCCAGGGCGAGCGTCCGCAGCATTACGAAGGGGTTCACGGCGTGGGCGAAGACACATTTGCAGTGCTGGCTGAAGTGCTCGGGCTCGACCCGGAGCGCATCGCTGGCCTCGCGGAATCTGGAGCACTCACATGAATCAGGCGCGGGACGCTTCGATGCGGACGCACCGGGACGGGCGGATGCTCGCGTGACACTTTCCCTGTACTCGACGCTGGGCCGTGAGCAGCGGCCGCTCCGCCCGTTGAAAGACGGTGTGGTGGGCATCTACGTGTGCGGTGTCACACCCTATGACGTGACCCACCTGGGTCACGCGTTCTCGTACATCCAGTTCGACGCGCTTCGCCGGTACCTCACCCGGTTCGGATACCAGGTGAGGTATGTCCAGAACGTGACTGACATCGACGACGACATGATCATGGTTTCGAAGCAGCAGGGCGGGCGGCCCATCGCGGAAATCCGCGATGAAAACGACGCCATCTTTCGGGCCGACATGGACCGGATGAATGCCCTGCGGCCGACAGTCTACCCTTTGGCGACGGAGCATATCGACCAGATCATCGAAACGACGCAGCGCATCCTCGCGAACGGGCAGGGGTACGCGGTTGATGGCGACGTGTTCTTCGACGTGGCGAGCTTTCCCCGCTACGGGCGGTTGAATGGCGTAACCCTCGAGGAACTTGGGACGCGCGACAACCCGGAGGCGAAGGATGCGGAGAAGCGACGGGGACCGCTCGACTTCTTGCTCTGGCAGCGCGTGGAGCCGGGTGACCCCTCGTGGGAGAGCCCATGGGGTCCGGGCCGCCCCGGCTGGAGCATCGAGTGTACCGCAATGTCGATGACGCACCTGGGCGAACAGATTGACATCCATGGTGGTGGGCGCGACCTGTGTTTTCCGCACCACGAGAACGAGATTGCACAGGCCGAATCAGCCACCGGCCTTGAGCCCTTCTGCGGGACCTGGATGCACAATGGGATGCTGCAGCTTGATGGGGTAAAGATGAGCAAGTCGCTGGGCAACCTGGTGCTCGCGCGAGATCTCATGGAACGAGTGGAACCGGACCACCTGCGCCTCTACCTGCTGAGTGAGCATTACCGGACGGATGCCGACTACCGCGAGGGCGTACTTGACGGACTGTCCGGGCGCCATGACCGGTTTACACGGGCGGCCGCAACCGCCCCGGCGCGGAATGAAGGCGACGTGGTGCCCGATCACCCGCTCCTCCGCAAGTTCTGTGAGGCCATGGACGACGACCTTGATACGCCCCTGGCGATTGACCGGCTGGACGCGGCGGCGACCCGTGTGCTGGACGGGAGTGCCGAGCCCGGTGAGGCGGCAGCACTGCGCTCGGTGCTCTCCGTGCTCGGGTTCGCCCACGCGGGGGCGCGGGGCCCTGCCACGGGAGACTTCGACCCGTAGCGGCGTCGCTCAGGCGAACTCGGGGGATTCCTTTCGATGCAGGCTGCCGCCGAGCTGCAATGACTCGATGACGCGTTGCGCGGCTTCTTCGGCTTCGTCTGCGAGGGCGATGCCGTCTTTCCACGCTCTTGCCGAAATCTCGGCGAGCTGGTTGGCACCCATGGTGCGCTCGAGCTCAGCGAGCTCATCGCTCACAGTCACCTGCCGCTGCAACAGCCGATCCCTGAGGATCGCGTTGATCTTTTGGCCCGCTGCTTTGCGCGCTCCTTCGTCACCGAGCACCGGGAGCCGAAGCGCCGCGAGGCGGTTTGCGTGCTCCTGCAGCGGGTCGACGCCAATGCTATCGGCCGTGAGGGGCTCGTCGGCGAGCCAGCGCTGAAACAGTTCCCGGTTGAGAGCATCACTGAAGAGGCCCGGCGGTAGATTGCGGACGCGTGGACGCAGCGAAGGGTGCCGCAAGATGAGCGCGAGGAGGTATTCCTCCTGTGAGGGCGCTTCTTCCGGGGAGTCGGCCGAGTCCCTGGCCGCCAGCCGCCGCTGAGAGGGCCGCTTGAGGCGTTCCATGATGGCGGCTTCACGGACGTCGAGGTGCCGGGCGACGCGTTGGACGTACATTGCACGCTCAACCGGGTCGGAAACTGCTTCGAGCACCGGGCGGAGACGGTCGACCGTCTGACGCGCCTCGAGCGGCGACTCGGGACGCTCATCGCCCATCAGGCGGGTGAGCAAGAACTCGGGAAACGGGCGCGCAGAGGCGATGGCGTTCTTCCAGGCGGCAGGCTCATTCCGGGTGACCTCGTCCGGGTCTTTTCCCCCGGGCATGTCGGCCACGCGTAGTTCGATGCCAGCGCCCAGGCTGACGTTGTTGGCGTGGCGCGTTGCGCGGCCCATGGCGTCGGGATTGTTCAGCAAGCGTTCGCCTGCACGTTCGGCTGCCGCCATGCCGGCCGAGTCGGCGTCCATAGCAAGCACGATGCGCCTGGCGAAGCGCCGAAGGAGCGCTGCGTGGTGTTCGGTGAGGGCGGTGCCCATTGTGGCAACAAGGTTGTGAAAACCGGCCTGCCATGGGCCGATGACGTCCATGTAACCTTCGACAATGACGACTTCACCTGCTTCACGCGCCGGTTCACCGGCAAGGTCCAAGCCGTAGAGGATGCGGCTTTTGTCGAATAGTTCGGTCTGTGGAGAGTTCAGGTACTTGGGCTCGGCCCCGTCGACCGCTCGGCCACCCATTGCGACGAAGACGCCACGCTCGTCTGCAATAGGGATGGTGATGCGTGAGCGGAATCGGTCGTAGGGCTGACCACCGGATTCGCCTTCGATAAGCAGTCCCGCGGCGATACCGTCTTCGTCGCTGTACCCCCGGCGGACCAGGTAGTCGCGTAGATTGTGCCACCCTGCCGGGGCCCAGCCGATCCGGAACGTTTCGACAGTTTCAGGCTCGAGGCCTCGCTCCTGGAAAACGTACTCGCGCGCGGCTTCGCCTTCGCCCTCGCGGATCTGCCGCTGATAAAAGTCGACGGCGGCTGACATAACAGAAGCAAGGTGTTCGCGGCGCGTCCGGCGCTCCGCGGCCTCGGGGCTGAGCTGGACGCCGGCGGTATCGGCGAGTTCGCGGAGCGCATCGCGGAACTCGATGCCGTTGCGCTTCTGGACGAACGTAAAGAGGTCGCCGCCTTCACCGCAGGCGCCGAAGCACCGCCAGGTGCCCCGGTCCGGGAAGACGTGAAACGACGGTGTCCGCTCCGTGTGGAACGGGCACAGGCCGCGGAAGTTGCGCCCGGCGCGCTGGAGCTGGACGAAGCGCCCGATGTATTCAACGACGTCGAGGCGGCTTTTGATCTCGTCGACAACGTTCATGGTTTCCATGGTATGCGTATCGCGTGCGCGGGCGATGCCGCGGCGAGAAAAGCTGAACGCGACCGAAACGTTACGGCGACTACTGGTCGGATGGCACCGTGGGCTCGGGTTCCTCCGCCGGCTGAGGAGTCGGGGTATCCGCCGGCTGCGGTGTGGGGGTGGCTGTCGGTTCCGGCGGACGCGGCTGTGGCGGGGCGGAGAGGACGAAGCTCGCGCGGTTGTTGTCGTCGCTCGCTTCTTCCACCGCGCCATCCGGGTCGATGATCACCTGGATGTTCGCCCCCACTTCGTTCGGCGGGTCGAGGTGGAAAGTAACTGTCGTTGAGCCGCTTGCACCGATATTGACATCGAAAACGTGCTCCAGGCGGCCACGTTGCATGCCGTCCACGCGAACCACAAGCGGCCCCTGGTATGGTGCCGCCCCTATGTTGCTGATGGTGACGTGCATCAGGGACCCGCCTTCGTCGAAGGAGGCGTTGGTGGGCGCGAAGTCCGGGTTGTTCGCAAGGTCGGGCGTGGGCGTCTCTGCGGGTTCCGGCGTTGGTGTGTCTTCCGGTTCGGGTGTAGGTTCGACGGGTTCACGAATGGGCAGCCGCTCGATGTCGCCGTCCAGATCGACCGCGTCGCTGCGAATCCACGTGTCGTCGTCGAGCATCAGCCAATCGCCTTCCTCGTTCCGACCGACGATGGTAACCGTCTCTCCGCTTCCGATGGTCCGGACAGCCTCGTAGTCGTCACCGGGGCCGAGGCGTGCGTTGACGTTTGTGATGACTTCACCGGTCATCGTCGACGGTTCACCGTCGATCTCTTCCACGGCGATGACTTCAACGGGCTCGGTCTCAGCGGCGTGGCCCGATTCGGAGATGACCCGGCCGACCAGGTAGTAGGTTTCGGGTTCTTCGGGGCGGAATTCAAGGTTCGCCGTGTAGATCCCGTCGCCCGGCTCATCGACGAACGCCTGCTCGTCAGCGAGTTCCTCGTTTACGTAAAGCTCGATGGTCGCGATCTGCTCGGTGGCGCTCGCGAGAATCACGACTTCAACGTCTTCGCCAACGGTGACCCGCTCGTCAGAACGAGGCTGGTCGATTCTAAGGTTGAACTCAGGCCTGGGGTCGGCACTGTCACCTCCCCCTGCGAACAGCTGGAAGATGAGGAAAACCAGTACTCCACCCAGGACGGCAGCCAGCGCAATGACGATATAGAAGAGCGGGCTCCTGGTGGGTTCCGGCTCGTAATACTCGTCGCCGTAGAAGGGATCCGCATAGGGGTCGTCATACGGGTCCGCGCCGGGTTCGTCGTATTCATCGACCCATTCGACTTCGTCGTCATACACGGGGGTTGAAACGCGTCCAGTCGGCTCTGTCGCTCCGCCAATTGTGAAATCGTCGTCCCCGTCACCCCAGTCGCCGACAGGCGCCCGGCCCGGGGGCGGCGGGAAGTTTGCGCCAATGATGGGCTCGTCTTCGTGCTGGGGACGCTGGCGGTCGGACATACTCAGACCATGCGCGGGGTTGTGCCGATTATCAGAGCGTCGTGGTATAGCATCAAACATGCGGCCTAGCGAACGTTACATAGCTCATCGCATTTGCCCTTCCCCGGGGAGCCACCCTTGAGCCTCTGGACAGCCCAATTGGGCAGCCACCCGAAGTGCGAACCGGTCTGTCATACCGCTTACGTAATCTGCGGCCCGCCGCTCGGGCGGATCTCCAGGAAGCGCGAAGCTCTCCGACGCTTCTGACGGGTGCTCCACAAAGTACGCGAAGAGGAACTTCACGACCTGCTTGCCACGTTCGGCTTCGCGGCGAGTATCACCATACAGGTAGACGCGCTGGAACATGAACTCGCGAAGCTTATTTGCGGCATCGCCGACATGGTCACTGAAGCGGATCCGGGGCGCAGGGCGGTCCCCGGGCGTTTCGCCGCGGGCCTCCCAGCTCGCCTCTACAAGGTCGGTGATGAGGGTGTCGAGGCGCTCCTGGTGGGTCGACCCAAGAATTCGGCGGGCGGCAACGGGAAGGTCGCCTTCGGTGATCACGCCGGCACGAATTGCGTCGAGGATGTCGTGATTGACATAGGCTATGGCGTCCGATGTCTTCACGACCTGGCCCTCCAGTGTCCCGGGCACGCCCCAGGCATCGGCGAAGATGTCTCCGCGGACCTTGCTTGAGCGTTCGATGGCGTCGAGGACCTCATAGGTCAGGTTGAGCCCCTGGCCGTTGTTTTCCAGTACATCGAGGACGCGGACCGAATGGTAATTGTGGCGGAAGCCTTCAGGCAGGCATTCAGCCAGTGCTGCTTCGCCAGCATGCCCGAATGGGCCGTGGCCGATGTCGTGACCGAGCGCTGCTGCCTCAGCCAAGTCTTCGTTGAGGTTGAGCGCGCGGGCAACAGTACGCGCTACCTGCGCTACTTCGAGCGTATGGGTGAGCCGGGTGACGAAGTGGTCGAGCTGCGGCGCGATGAAGACCTGTGTCTTGTGTTTGAGACGCCGGAAGGCTTTCGTGTGCAGGATGCGGTCGCGGTCGCGCTGGTAGGCAGTCCGGATAGGTGAAGGGGCCTCCGGCCGGCGCCGGCCACGGCTCGTCGATGTGCGAGCCGCGAATCGGCTCAGCGCCTCCTCGCGGTCTTCCAGCTCGCGCCTGACGACATTCAAATCCACGGGTACATCTTACCGATACCGCGTAAACGCAAGAGCGGGCCTGCGTTACATCCGCGGGCTGGAGGCAGGTGCGGAGCGAGGCGAGGGCGTTTCGCCCAGCCTCGCTCCAAGCTTCGACGCATTCACCGCCCGAGCTTTCGCTCCGCCTCGGCTATGATCTCCCGAGTCTGATCGATCATGTCGGGGCTGACGCTGACGCTTGTGGCGCCCCACTCGACAAGCCGTTCGGTCACTTCGGGGTAGACGCTGGGCGCCTGGCCACAAATCGAGACGGTAAGACCGCGATTGCGGGCGCGAGTGACCGCGATTTTCATGGCTTCCAGCACCGCCTCGTTTCGTTCGTCGAAGGATTCGGCGAGCCGTTCGCTGTCACGGTCAATACCGAGCACAAGCTGGGTGAGGTCGTTCGACCCAATGGAGATGCCATCGATGCCCACGTCGATGAAGGAATCCAGGATGAGGACGTTTGAGGGTACCTCGACCATCATCCAGAGCTTGAAGTCATCGCTGCGAACCAGCCCGTAGTCCTCCAAGAGGTCCTTAACGCCGCGCAGCTCATCGGGCGTGCGGACGAAGGGCACCATAACGTAGAGGTTGGTGAACTCCGACCGCACCTGGCGGATGGATTCGAGTTCCAACGCAAACACTTCGGGTTCGCGGACGTAGCGGCTGGCGCCCCGGAAGCCGATCATCGGGTTTTCTTCGTCGTGTTCGTACTGGGCGCCGCCGCGGAGGTTTGCATATTCGTTCGTTTTGAAGTCCGTAAGACGGTAGACGACAGGGCGGGGGGCGAAGGCGCGGCAGAACTCCCGGATGCCGGCAGCGAGCTGCCGGGTGTACTCCTCGGGCTGGCCCTCGTCGATAAAGGCCTGGGGGTGAACGCCGATTTGCGCAACAATGAACTCGGCGCGAAGGAGACCGACCCCATCGACCCGGCGTTCGGCGACGCGGTCGGCGAGCTCGGGCTCGGCAAGATTCACGTACAGGCGCGTCTTCGTCTTGATGTCGGCAGCACTTTCCCAGCGCTTGCGTTCGCGCTCCGCCCAGGCGAGACGAGCCTCGGCACGGCCTTCGTAGATGTTCCCGCGCGCGCCATCGACAGTCACAGGGGAATCGACCGGGAGCTGCGTAGTCGCTCCACCGGCGCCGACAACACAGGGGATGCCGAGCTCGCGGCTCACGATCGCCGCGTGGCACGTGCGGCCGCCACGCTCGGTGATAATGGCCGATGCGCGCTTCATGGCTGGCACGAAGTCGGGCGTCGTCATCTCGGCAACAAGAACATCTCCGGTGTGGACGATGCCGATTTCGGACGGCGAATGGACCACGCGGACCTTGCCATAGTTAACACCCGGGCTGGCGGGCTGCCCGGTGAGCAGCAAGGGTGCGTTCTCCTCCTCTTCGTCCTCCTCGGGTTCGTGGGCTTCGCGCATGGTGGTGACGGGCCGCGTCTGCGTGAGCATGAACTGCCCGTGTTCGTAGGCCCATTCAATGTCCTGAGGCTTTCCATAATGAGCCTCGACATCGCGGCCGATGCGCGCAAGCTCCTTGATTTCCGCTTCGCTTAGCTTCACCCGGTCCCGGTTCTCGCCGGGCACTGCTACCCATTCGTTAGCGCCTTCATGCGCCCCGTTCGAGCCGCTCGAGCGGACCAGCATGCGCTCCTGTGCGACGGTTTCAGACGAGAGCACGTTGAGGGTTTCTTTTTCGACGAGATAGAGATCCGGGGAGACTTCGCCGGAAACGATGGCTTCACCGAGCCCGTAGACTGCTTCGATGGTGACCTTATGTGGGTCGGAGGTCACCGGCTCAACGGTGAACATTACGCCGGACTTTTCTGACTGGACCATGCGCTGCACGGGTACGGCCAAGCCGACTTTCACGTGGTCGTAGCCGGCTTCCTCGCGGTAGAAGATGGCGCGGCCTTCGAAGAGCGAGGCCCAGCACGCCTGGACTGCGTTGACAACGTTATCCGCGCCAACGACGTTGAGATACGTGCTCTGCTGGCCAGCAAAGCTCGCCTCGGGCAAGTCTTCGGCCGTGGCGGAGCTCCGCACGGCAACGGGACCTTCGCCCATCTCCGCATAGGCCTCGCGGATCTGCCGCGCGATCGGCTCCGGCATGGGCGCGTCGAGGATGCGCTGGCGGATCCTCCTGGCCCGCTCGTCGAGCTGTTGAGAGTCGTGGACATCGAGCTTGAACAGGTCTTTCCGAAGCAGCGGTTCGAGACCGCTCTGCTGGATGAAATGGAAGTACGTGTCTGCTGTGACGATGAACCCGGGCGGGACGGGAATGCCCGCTTTCGTAAGTTCGCCAAGGTTTGCGCCTTTGCCGCCAACCAGGCCGAGGTCGTCACGATCAACCTCATCGAACCATACGACGGCTTTTGTGATGCTAACCATCCTGCCTAAGAACCTCCGACTGTCCCTCGTTGCCGCACGGTGGTGCGTGACGGCGAGCTATTGGCTGCGGTGAGCATCCCGCAGCAGTAGATGTGGCCAGTGTGTGGGGTGTTACGTTGCCCTAACGACGACCGGCCGTCCCAAAGACTCCGCCTATTCGACCGTGACCGTCTTCGCGAGGTTGCGAGGCTGGTCAACATCGCATCCGCGGATGATAGCGACCCGGTAGGCGAGGCACTGTAGCGGAATTGTGGCCAGTATAGGCTCTAACGTCTGATCGACGGGTGGTAATTCGATGCAATCGTCACACAGCTCCTCGATTTCGTTGTCGCCTTCAGTCACCAGGGCGACGACGCGTCCACCGCGTGCCTGGAGCTGTTCGATGTTTGAAATGATTTTGTTGCGCAGCGCATGCCGTGTCGCTATGACAACTGATGGGAAACCGGGGTCGATGAGCGCGATGGGCCCATGTTTCATTTCCCCTGCGGCGTAGCCTTCAGCGTGGATGTAACTCACCTCTTTCATTTTAAGTGCGCCTTCCATCGCCACGGGGAACGCTCCCCCACGGCCGAGGAAGAGCATGTTCTGAGCCTGTGAAAGGTCGCGTGCGACGCGTGCGAGCGCTTGTTCGGCGCCGAGGATGCGTGCCACGTGCTCGGGCAGGGGTACGAGCGCGCGGATGCGTTCGATGATGGTTTCCTGGTCGAGGTGTCCCCGCGCTTCGCCGAGCCGTAGCGCCAGGGCATAGAGCGCGACCAGGGCAGCCGTGAAGCACTTGGTGCTGGCCACGCCGCGTTCGAGCCCGGCACGCGTATAGACTGTTCCGTCAGCGACGCGGGTTGTTTGACCGCCTTCTGTATTGCATATCGTGACCTGCAAGCATCCCGCGTCACGCGCCACCCTCATTCCTTCGAGTACGTCAACCGTTTCGCCGGACTGGCTAACGGAAACGACAAGGGTGCCCGGGTCGAGGATGGCGTCGCGATAGCGAAACTCGCTGGCGTTATCGATTTCCGCGGGGATGCCCGCGTACTTCTCAACGAAGTAGCGGCCAAGCATTGCGGCGTGGAGGCTGGTCCCCATGCCGATGAGGACGACGCGGTTCACTCGCGTGAGCTGGTCCGCAGCAGGTCCAAGGTCGGGCAGGCGTATCTCGGGTGGCTCGACCGAAACAAGGCTCTGGATCGTATCCGACAGCGCCTCGGGCTGCTCCATGATCTCTTTGAGCATGAAGTGGGGGTAGTTGCCCTTTAGCGCACTCATCGGGTCGATGGGGACAACGCGCTCGTCGATGGTGCCGACGGGCTGTCCATCGGTGCCTGTGATGGTGAAGGCCCCGGGCGTGACGCGCGCGAACTGGTGGTCTGCCAGGAAGACGACGTGGCGCGTGTGCGGGATAACTGCCGCGAGATCACTTGCGACAAAGTTCTCGCCTTCGCCAATGCCAAGGACGACACCCCCGGCGTTGCCCAGGCGTGCGGCGGCAAGCACGCCGGGCTCCGATGGGCTGATCGCGACGATTGCCTGGGACCCCTCGAGGCGGGCGGCCGTTTCGCGCAGAGCGCTGGCGAGGTCGAGCCCCCGGTCCATGGCCCGTTCCATGAGATGAGCGATCGTTTCGGTGTCTGTCTCACTGGAGAAGGTGACTCCACATTCGCTCAGTTCGCGGCGGAGCTCAGCGTAGTTCTCAACAATTCCGTTGTGGACCACGACAACGTGCCCGTTCGTCCCCGGGTGGGGATGTGCATTCATGTCGGTGGGTTTGCCGTGCGTTGCCCAGCGAGTGTGGCCGATACCAGTAGTCGCGCTGGTGCGTTCGCCACCGTCGAGTGCATCGTCGAGGCGCTGGATTTTCCCGGCGCGCTTCACAATTTCGAGGTCGCCCTTGCCAGACATAACAGCGACCCCTGCGGAGTCGTACCCACGGTATTCGAGGTCGCGGAGGCCTTCGATGAGGAGGGGGGTGGCAGGCCTGCTGCCAGTATAGCCAACGATTCCACACATAGCGTTCTCCGTGGCGGCACAATGCGATGCAGAGCGGTGCCGCCGCTTGCGGTCATCCTTTTTCGTTCGTTGTGCTGGAGAGCGCTGGGATTGGAGAGGGATGTGCGAGTCCCTGCGCGCGGCGCCGGGTTTGTCAGTCGGTTACCCGTCCTGGTTTGTCCGGCGCCTGACGGCTGCGCAGCCGGGGGGCCATCCGCCGAATGCTTCGATACTGCCCCCACCTCGTCATCCGCGGCACTGTGCGCGGACCTGGCGCTTGCTTCCGGTCTCATGCTCTCCGGGGCTGTGATGCTTGATGGGCACGGCACCTCCGCCTTTGAACTGCTCTGCAGTGTCGAGCAGTTGCACGGGAGGCGTCAACATGAAGATACGGCGGTCAGCTATCGGCCCGCGCGATACCCGCGAACCCGAGGAAGTCTTCCTCCCACTCGAGGATGACCCGGATAATCGGTGCTTCGAAGGGCGCGGGATTGCCCCCGATACCACGTTCCTGGAACTCGGTTTCGAGTTTCGCGGCAATGGTATCGAGTTCCTGGGCGTGTATTCCCAGTTCACGTTCGGTAACAAGGACGAGCTCCACAAGCTCGCCGGCCAGCATGTAGCCCTCTTCCTGCATTTGTTCCCAGATCCAGCCGGCGCACTCGGTGAGGAGCTCGCCTTCCAGTCGTCGGGGCGGTGGTGTGCTCACAGGCTCTCCATAAATGTGGGAAAGGATTTCGACGTCCCCATGCTACGGGAGGTGCGGCCGAGGAACGAACCCGCAGCAGGCACTTGCACGTGTCTGGGATAGGGGGGTAGGGTATTTACATGACCCCGGAAACACAGCGAAAAGCCAACCGTCGGCTGAAGATTATTGCCGGGCAAGTGGAGGCGCTGCAGCGGCAGATCGAGGAAGACCGTTATTGCATGGACATCCTCGACCTCTCGCTATCGATCCAGCGCGCATTGCGAAGCCTCGACACGCTCGTGCTCGAAGGGCACTTGCGGACACATGTTCAGGAGCAGATGGCCGGGGGCGAGGCAGAGCGCGCCGTTGAGGAGCTGCTCCGCCTCTACCGGGTCCAGGGCCCGGCTGACGGGCTGTTCGTATCAGACAGCCAATGACAGGAGAGAAGCACTATGGCAACGACCGTTGAGTTCGAAGTGACCGGCATGACCTGCGACCACTGCGTCCGGGCTGTCACCGAGGCCATCGAAGGCGTGCCCGGCGTAGTGAGCGCGAAGGTCGACCTCGATGCGCAAAAGGCATCGGTGGAGTCCGAATCCGCCGATGCCAGCGCGATCGTGGCCGCGATCGAAGAAGAGGGGTACGAGGCCGCGCCCCGCTAACCGCCACCGTCCACCGCGGGCGAGAGGAGCCATAATAACATGACCACTGCGGACCAGGGTGTCACGTTCGACATCCGGGGTATGACCTGTGCGTCCTGCGTCCGGCGCGTTGAGCGATCGCTGGAAAAGGTTGATGGCGTGCGCTCGGCCGAGGTGAACCTCGCGACTGAGCGGGCAGTGGTTACCTATGACCCATCGCTCGCGGATGCCGATGCCTTCCAAAGTGCGATTGAGAAAGCAGGCTACGAAGTCGAGGGTGTGCATGGGCAGCCTCCTTCGTCAAACGGGCATGAGGCGGACGCTGCCGCGCCTTTCCAGGACACAGGCGGCGAAGTGACGCTGGACGTCGGAGGAATGACCTGCGCCTCCTGCGTCCGGCGGGTTGAGCGGTCGCTGGGCCGCGTGGAAGGCGTGGAAGAAGCGAACGTGAACCTGGCGACCGAGCAGGCAACGGTGGTATTTGACCCGGCGCGGGTCGATATCAGCGCATTGACGTCGGCAGTCGAAAAAGCGGGGTATCACGTGACGGTTGCGGCGGCCCCGCCGCAACGCGGTGCGGGCGCGTCACACGCGGCACCCGCCACCGGGTCTGCGGTGGATCCGCGAGATGCCGCCCGCGACCAGGAAATGCGAGCCTTACAGCGCAAGTGGGTCGTTGGCCTCGTGATCGGCGCGATCATGATGGTTGAGATGTACGTGCCGCTGGGCATCTCGATGGAGAACCTGGCGCCACTGCTCCTTATCCAGTCGACGATCGTCCAGTTCTGGGCCGGGGCCGACTTCTACAAAGGCGCCTGGGCGGCCGCGAAGCATTTCACGACGAACATGAACACGCTCGTAGCCATCGGGACGAGCGTGGCATTCGGCTACAGTGCCTTCGTCACGCTATGGCCAAATCTCGCGGCGCAATGGGGCTTCCCGTTCCACCTGTACTTCGAAACCGCTGTCATCATCATCGCGCTGGTGTTGCTGGGGCGGTGGATGGAGGCTCGCGCCAAAAAGCAAACGAGTTCGGCGATCAAAGCCCTTGCGGGCCTGCAGGCACGCACAGCCCGGGTCATCCGGGACGGGGTCGAACAGGACATTCCGATCGAGTCAGTGCAGGTCGGTGACCACGTCCGCGTGCGGCCCGGCGAAAAGGTACCGGTCGACGGTGTGATAGTCGAAGGGCGCTCCACCCTAGACGAAAGCATGCTGACGGGCGAAAGCGTGCCGGTCGAAAAGTCCGCAGACGACGCGGTCATCGGCGCGACTATCAACAACACCGGGAGCTTCGTGTTCCGGGCAACCAAGGTCGGGCGCGACACGACCCTCTCGCAGATCATGCGGATGGTCGAAGAGGCCCAGGGATCAAAAGCGCCCATGCAGGCGATGGTCGACACGGTCGCAAGTTACTTCGTACCGGCTGTGCTTGCTGCTGGGGCAGTTGCGTTCGTCGCGTGGCTGGCGTTCGGGCCGGGGCTCATCTTCGCGCTGACGGTTCTAATTGCCACGCTCATCATCGCGTGCCCGTGTGCCCTGGGACTGGCGACGCCTACGGCGATCATGGTGGGCACCGGCAAGGCGGCGGAACACGGCGTGCTCGTCCGCGGCGGGGAAGCGCTGGAGATGACGCGGCGCATCGACACGATCGTGCTCGATAAGACGGGGACCCTGACCCGCGGAAAGCCTGCAGTCACCGAGATCGTCGCAATCGGGGACATAACGCAGGCCGAACTTCTCCGGCTAGCAGCGGCAGCCGAGATCGGCTCGGAGCACCCACTGGGCCGGGCAATCGTCGACCGCGCGAACGAGCTGGGGCTGGAGGTGCCGACAGCGGAGACGTTCGACTCGCTCACCGGACGGGGAATCCGTGCACGTGTTGATGGGTGCGACGTCGTTGTCGGGAACCGCACAATGATGCACGAGCAGGTTGTTCCATTGGCGGACTTCGGCGAGAAGCCCGACGAGCTTGCCGCCCGTGGCATGACACCCATGTACGTGGCGGTGGATAACAGCGCCGCCGGTATCATCACGGTGGCAGACACGCTCAAGCCAGAGTCGACGGAAGCAATCGCCAAGCTCCAGGCGCTCGGGCTGGAAGTGTGGATACTTACCGGAGACAACGAGCAGACGGCAGCAGCGATTGCCGACGAGGTCGGTATCGACCGTGTTCTAGCCGAAGTCCTGCCTGAACAGAAGGCGGAGAAAGTGCAGTCGCTCCAGGACGCAGGGCGGACGGTGGCTATGGTCGGCGACGGCATTAATGATGCCCCGGCATTGGCACAGGCGAACCTCGGCATCGCTATCGGGACCGGCACCGACGTGGCAATGGCAGCATCCGACATAACGTTAATCGGTGGCGACCTGCGCAACATCGTTACGGCGATCGCGCTGTCGCGGAAGACCGTCGGCGCTATTAAGCAGGGGCTATTCTGGGCGTTCGGATACAACACTCTCCTCATCCCGGTCGCAATGGGGGTGCTGTTCCCGTTCTTCGGCTTGCTTTTGAACCCCGTACTTGCCGCGGCCGCGATGGCCATGAGCAGCGTTTCGGTTGTCACCAATGCGCTGCGGCTGCGGCGCTTCCGCCAGCCTGCCACCGTGGAGGAAATAATCCGGCCCCCGCTTCGGGCGCGGGTCGGCGAGTATTCATACCTGGCGGGTATTGCCATTGTGGCTGTGGTCGTTGGCGGTATCGCGCTAGTTCTGGCAAACCCGGACCATTCGGACACGGATGTCCCGCACGCACGCGCGGAGGCGGGGGAGCACGACTAATCCGGGGCATTGCGGGTGAGCTTTCGTACATTCGTTCACAAAGGCGCTGCTACAATCGAGCCATGAAGCGAGCTGCCACCAGGGAAGTACGGGCCGGTACGGCCATCATCGGGAACGGTCACCCGTTCGTCATCCAGTCGATGTGTGCGACGAAGACGCAGGATATCGATGCGACCGTCGAACAGGCCCGCATGTTGCACGAAGCCGGCGCGGGACTGGTCCGCGTGGCGGTGGATAGCGCGAAGGACGTCGAGGCGCTCGGCGAAGTAGCTGCACGAGTGCCGGGCGCCAACCTGGTGGTGGACCTGCAGGAGAACTACCGGCTAGTGACCAGGGTTGCCCCGCATGTGGTGAAGGTGCGCTATAACCCGGGCCATCTCTACCATCACGAGAAGGACAAGCCAGTCCGGGACAAGGTGGCGTTCATCGCCGAAACCGCAGCGGCTAACGAGTGTGCGCTTCGAGTAGGGGTGAACTGCGGCTCTGTCGACCCCGAGATGGACGCGAAGTTCGCCGGGGCAGATGAACCGGGACTGGCAGGCGTGACCGCTATGGTCGAAAGCGCCGTGGAACACTGTGCGATGCTGGATGAGTTGGGCTTCACGCGGTACGTCGTCTCGCTGAAGGACAGTGACCCGGCCAAGGTGGTGGCTGCCAACGAACGGTTCGCGGCGCAGCGGCCGGATGTCCCGCTGCACCTGGGCGTCACCGAAGCCGGCATGTTGCCCGACGGGGCGATCAAGACGCGCGTGGCGTTCGAACAACTCATCTCGCAAGGCATCGGCGACACCCTGCGCGTGTCGCTCACGCTGCCGTTCGCGGAGAAGTGGCGCGAGGTGGAAGTGGGTCAGCAGATCCTCGATGACATCGAATCTGGCCGGTTCCGGTCGGTGCCGTCGGTGCTACCTGACGGGTTGAACATCATTAGCTGTCCAAGCTGCTCACGCGTGGAAAACGAGGCTTTCGTCGACCTCGCATTCCGCGTCCGCGATATGACCGAGTACGCGAAGGAGCACGACGTCACCATCGCTGTGATGGGCTGCCGGGTGAACGGCCCCGGCGAGACAGACGATGCCGACCTCGGTCTATGGTGTGCACCGACGTTCGTCAACCTGAAGCGGGGCGAAGAGCCGCTAGGCGCCTTTGGGTACGACGAGGTCCTAGAGCGGCTCAAAGTCGAACTGGACACGATTATCGAGGAGAAGCGAGCAGCGGCAGGGACTGCCGGGAACTAGGTGTGCGATGCAGGGAGATTGGTGACACGGCTGACGGGAGGTAAGCCTTCCGAGTGCGGCGTGGCAGCGGTGATGGTTGTAGCGGTGGAGCCAGCGGTCAAGGGCGGCCGTGCGGGCGGCTTCGGAATCGTAGGCGCGGACGTAGGCCCACTCGTCGAGGAGGGTACGGTTGAAGCGCTCCACCTTGCCGTTGGTCCGTGGTGTGTAGGGCCGCGTGCGGCGATGCCGGATGCCGCGGTCTGCACAGGTTTGGGCGAACAGCCTGCTGCGATAGGCAGCGCCGTTGT
>SKSF01000227.1 GCA_007118095.1 Dehalococcoidia bacterium | reverse complement strand
GCGTTGCTGCGTCAGGCTTTCGCCCATTGCGCAAGATTCTTAGCTGCTGCCTCCCGTAGGAGTCGGGGCCGTGTCTCAGTCCCCGTGTGGCTGATCATCCTCTCAGACCAGCTACCGATCGCGGCCTTGGTGAGCCGTTACCTCACCAACTAGCTAATCGGCCGCGGGCCCCTCCTGTAGCGCATTACTGCTTTTACCACCCGGATTCTCACCGGTGGTGTTATGCGGTATTAGCCCACCTTTCGGCGGGTTATTCCCCACTACAGGGTAGGTTACCCACGTGTTACTCACCCGTCCGCCACTCACACCGGAGTGTGCGTTCGACTTGCATGCCTAATACACGCCGCCAGCGTTTGTCCTGAGCCAGGATCAAACTCTCCGTTAGAGAATTTGAAGCCAGCTTACTGCTGACTGTTATTTACCCATATTGACGGGTTCCCAGACGTTTTCTTCACGTCCGCTATCCAGTTTTTAAAGTCCGCTGGCCCTAGGGCCCGAACGAGAAGATTAGCTCACCCTCTTGGGCTTGTCAACACCTTCGGGGCTTTCCCCGGTGGCTCCTTCTGGAGCCGTGTTCCGCCCGCCTGGGCGGTGTCCTCATCTCGTGTACGTTCCCGAGTATGGCCCGGGGACTGCGTGGCGGTCAACGGGGATCGGGACGAAATCCGGGGCTTTTTGAGGCGGTGGGCCGGGGAAGCGATGTTGTTCACAGTGTCGTGGTTTTGGGCCTCGCGGGGCTCGCGCGGTGGCCGTGGCCGTGTTAATGCGGCAGCCTCCCGTGGTTCTGCTGGCCGGTTGCGAGGAGGGCGGCCTGGAACTTGGACATGGGCGCGGGTTCGAGTTCGGTGACGCGGCCCAGGGCTTCGACGAAAGCGGTACCTCGTTCGAGGGCGGTGACTTCGACTTCGAGGCGTTCGATGTGCTGGCTGGCGTTCGTCCCGGGCGCCGGGATGGTTGCATGGTCGAGGGCGATCTCCCCGAGGAAGCCGGCGTGATCGGCAAGGTGGAAGATGTCGCGCCGGGTGTTGATGGTGAACAGTTGTGTGACCGGTTCGCCGGCGGCGACTTCGCGGAGGAGGCTCCCGGCGGGGCCAGGAAGGCTTCGGAGGTCGCCTGGCTCGGAACCGGCGACTGGCTCGGTGACTTCTTGCCGCTGCCGGAGGCCGCCGGGGCTTTCGTGGGTGGTCTTGAGGGTGGCTTCGTGGCTGCCGCGAGTGGTTCGAAGGCGGCAGGTGTAGCCTGCATGGCTGATGTGCCAACCGGGTGTTTCGAAGTAGGTATCGCGGAGGCGCCGGGTCTCGCCGGGGGTGATGGTGTAGCCGGGGACGCCGGTGTCGCGGAGCAGCCGGGCAACGGCCTCGAGCCGGGGCACGGCGAACTGCCATTCGGTCTCTTGCTCGCCATGCATTGGCGTGTGGGTCATGCGCCCATGGTAGCGGGACAGGGTTGCGAGTGCGGGCAGTAGGATTTGGGGCACGGCGATGGGCCGGGGGAGGCGCTGCTGATGCGAGGCCTGGGGGCACGAATTTCCGCGGCGGGGGCGCGGCCGGTGAGCACTGCCAGCCTGGCGGTATTCCGAGTCGCGTTTGGGATTGCGATGGCCTACAACGCTCTGCTCTACGCGGTGCCGTCGCGTGTGCGCGACTACTACGTTGAGCCGTCGATCAACTTCCCGTATCCGCCGTTTTCGTTTGTGACCCCGGTCCCGGGGGACTGGATGTATGCGGTCTACGCGGGGATGGTGCTGACGGGCCTGCTGATCGCGGTGGGGCTGTGGTACCGCGTGGCAATGGCGGCGTTCTTCGTGCTGACGACGTACGTGTTCCTGCTGGACTCGACCTATTACCAGAACCACGAGTACCTGGTTTCGCTCCTTGCGTTTCTGATGATCTTCTTGCCGGCACACCGGATGTGGTCGGTGGATGCGTGGCGGAGTTCGCGGGTAGCTTCGGAGACGGTGAGCGCATGGGTGGTGTGGTTGTTGCGGTTTCAAATCGGGGTGCCGTACTTCTTCGGCGGTGTTGCGAAGCTGAATTTCGACTGGCTCCGCGGGGAGCCGCTGCGGATGTGGCTGGAGCGGCGGACGCACGTCGAAGTCATCGGGCCGCTGTTCTCGAACGAGGCCGTGGTGTTTTTCATGGCGTATGGGTCCCTGGTCTTTGACCTCGCCGTGGTGTGGTTCCTGCTCTACCACCGGACGCGGATCGCGGCGTTTGCGGTCGCGACGGCGTTCCATTTGCTGAATGCGCGGCTCTGGGGGCTCTACATCTTCCCGTGGCTGATGATCGCGGCGACGACGATCTATTTTTCGCCGGACTGGCCGCTGCGGGTGCGTTCGAAGCTGGAGCAGTGGTGGCCGCGCCTGCGGTCACTGCCGGGCCGGGCGACGCGGCCGGTTGGCGGCGGCGCCACCGGGGGCGAGGGGGCGCCACGGATGGCGCCGGTCCTCGTGCTCTTCCTGGCGGCGTGGATGGCGGTGCAGGTGCTGCTGCCGTTCCGGCACTTCACGATGCCGGGGTCGGTGCACTGGACGGAGCAGGGGCACCGGTTTGCGTGGCACATGATGCTGCGGGAGAAGAGCGGTACGGCTACGTTTTTCGTGGCCGACGGCGAGGGACCGCGAGAGGTGAACCCGCGGGACTATCTTGGCGACCGGCAGGCGGCGCGGCTGCCTGGCCACCCGGAGCGGCTGGTGCAGTTCTCGCGGGAACTGGCAGAGCGATACGACGCGACCGAGGTGCGAGTTGAGACATGGGTGTCGCTGAATGGACGCGAGCCACAGCGGATCGTTGACCCGGAGGCGAATCTTGCGGAGGTGTCACTGCCGCGATGGGGAGAGGCAGAGTGGCTCGTGCCTCTGGAGCAGCCGTTGCGCCCAGATTAGGGCGGTCACGTCTCGAGTTGCGCGGGCATGGCGGTGGCAGCATGCTACCCAGCGCATGCTGGACAGGATGCTTGCGGAGGAGTCTTGACGATGGTGATGGCGCTCGAAGGTATCAAAGTGCTCGACCTTTCCCGGCTGGCGCCGGGGCCCTATTGCTCAATGTTGCTTGCGGACTTTGGGGCAGATGTGCTGCTGGTGGAGGCGGTGCCAGGTTCGTCGGAGAAGCTGGGGACCGCTGGCGCGGGGCGCAGTGATGCGGAGCTGGAGCGAGCGGCCGCGTATAACGCGCTGGGACGCGGGAAGCAGTCGATTGCGCTGAACCTGAAGGACGAGGCGGCGCGGGCCATCTTCTACAAGCTGGTTGAGTCGGCGGATGTGGTTCTCGAGGGTTTCCGGCCGGGCGTGGTGAAGCGGCTGGGGGTGGATTACGAGACGCTGAGCGCGATCAATCCGCGCATCATCTCCTGTTCGCTAAGCGGGTTCGGGCAGACCGGGCCGTACAGCAACCTGGTCGGGCACGACATCAACTACATCGCAGTGGGCGGCGCGCTCGGCGTCACCGGGCGCCCGGGGACGCCACCGGCCATCCCGGTGAACCTGATTGCGGATTTCGCGGGCGGCGGAATGCACGCTGCGCTCGCGATTTGCATGGCGATCATTGCTCGCGAGCGGACGGGGAAGGGCCAGGAGGTGGACATCTCGATGAGCGACGGGGTGCTGTCGCTGATGACGAGCGCGTTCAGCCAGTACTTCGCGAACGGGAGCATTATCCGGCCGGGCGAACACCGGCTGAACGGTGCGGTGCCCTGGTACAACACGTATGAGTGCAGCGACGGACGGTGGTTTTCGATCGGGAGTATCGAGCCGCACTTCTATGCGGCGCTGTGCCGGGTGCTGGGCACCGAGGATTACCTGGAACGGCAGTTCGACGAGTCTGTCTACCCGGAGATGCAGGAGACGTGGGCGGGCATCTTCAAGACGAAGACAGCGGATGAGTGGATGGAGCTTATGTCACGGCACGACATCTGCGCGGCGCCCGTGCTCGAAATGGACCGGGTGGTGACGGACCCGCACAACGAGGCACGCCAGATGGTCGTCGAGGTGGATTCGCCCATCGGGACTGTGCAGCAAATCGGGGTGGGCGCGAAGCTGAGCGATACGCCCGGGCATGTCCGCGGCACCGCACCTCGGACCGGGCAGCATACGGACAAGGTCCTGAGGACCCTCGGGTATGATGCGGCGCGCATCGCGGAGCTCCGGGAATCCGGTGCGATCGGCTAGGGCAGGGGGGGCCAGCTTCGCTCGCGGTTTTCGTGACGTGAAGAGCGGACGGGCGGTTGCCTCGCTGAAAGGCTCCTGTGACGGCCACGTACGCCGTGGCAATGCCGCTTCCCGGTAGACTGGAATGATGGCAGACGAGAAGAAGGAACAGGACGAACAGCGAGCACATCGCCCGAAGGAGCAACACCAGCCGGAGAAGTCGCCGGACCAGCCCGCCGACGAGGTGGACCTCGACCAGCGTGACCCGGCAGTGGAAGGCCGCACGAACGTGGATGCGCATGATCCGCGCCCGGAGGATGTTGACCCGGCGCCGGGGCAGGCGATGCGCCCACAGAAACGGGACGCGCACGGGGATGACCCCGAGCGCCGGGACGAAGAAGCGGACGACTGACGCAGTTCCCTGCTAGCCCGCAGCGGTAGCGACAGCAAACGCTCGCGCTCTGTGAGCCGGTGCGGTAGCTTGCGCGGATGCTCCGCGGAATCGCATTCACGCTCGGGTGCTGGGTTGTTGGCGCGATCGTGCTACGTGTGGCGATCGTGCAACCGGAGTATTGCCCCGATGTCGGATACGCCGAGCTGGAAGCGTCGGCAACGGAAGCCGCAGACTGGATAGCGCGGGCGATCCAGCCTGACGGCAGCTACATCTACGAATGGGATGCTGACGCCGACGTGCTGCCCGAGGACTACAACGAAGTCCGGCACGCCGGCGTCACGATGTCGCTCTACCAGTGGGCGGCGCTGGGAAACGATGCCTACCTGGATGACGCGGACCAGGCGCTTGAATGGATGCTCGAGCGACTGGTGAGGCGCGACGGCTGGGCGGGGCTCGAGAACCCGTTTAGCGCATGGATGAAGCTCGGCGGGACATCGCTGATGAGCATCGGGCTGTCGTTCCGGTTCGAGGCGACAGGGGATCCGCAATACAACGATCTGCAACTGGAGCTCGGCGAGTTCATTACGAACCTCCAGCTGGAGGACGGGAGCTTCCTCAACTTCTGGGATGAACGCACCGACGAACCAGTGGACAACATCACCGGTGCGTTTTCAATGGGACAGGCGTTCTGGGCGCTGGTGCTGCTGCACGAGCAGTTCCCGGAGGAAGGTTTCGACGAGCCCGCAGGGCGGGTTGCGCACTACCTGGCGACACAGCGCGACGATGACGACGACTTTCCCTTGCCGCCATGGCCCGACCACTGGGCTTCGCTGGGCTTCGGAGAAAAGGCGCACTGGGGGCTCGACGAGGAGTACATCGAGTGGGCGGAAGCCGTCGCCGGCCGGTTCAGCCTGGTGACGCGGTTTGAATCACAGCGGCGGGATTCGCTGTTCTCGCTCGCTACGCGCGGGCCGATGGTGCGCGGCGGCGCGCTTGGCGTCTGGGTGGAAGGCATCTCGGGGCTCTGGCGGATGTCGACGGTGGACGAGCGGCTGGCGGAGTACAGAGAGCCGCTCAAAGAACGGGCGATGTGCGGTTCGGCGATGCTGATTGACCGGCAGGTGAGCGCGGCGGAAGCCGAAGCAGACTACGCACGCCCGGAACTGGCGCAGGGCGCCTGGTTCTACCGCGGCAAGACTCGTATGGATGACCAGCAGCACGCCCTTTCGGGGCTGATCCTGACGATGCAGATGATGGAGATGGAGGAGGGCGAGCCGTGGTCGAGGTAAACGAGTGGTGGCAAATGCTGGCCATTTTCTTCTTCGCTGCAAACCCCGGGGTAGCCGCAGCGGGGATGGCTCATGCGCAAGGCGCGATGGAGGTCGAGCGCTACCGCTGGCAGATCGCGGCGGCGGGATTCGCTACTTCGGCCCTGCTCGTCGTCATTGCTGTGGCGATAGCGGACCCCCTGGTGCAGTTGCTGAACGTGCACCAGGGGACGTTCCGGATTGCGGCTGGGAGCGTGATGCTGGTGGTCGCGGGCCAAACGATCGTGCGGGGACACCCGGGGTTGCGGGAGCCGGGGGCGAGCTGGAAGGCCGGCATCTATCCGCTGGGGCTGCCACTGATCGGAGGGCCGGCCATGCTGGCAGCCGCGCTGAACTGGAGTGCCGAGCCCGACGTGAGCCCGTGGCTGACGCTGGCTATGGCGCTGCCCGCGCTGGTGCTGGCGACCCTTGCCGGCGCGTTCGCGCCGGGGGGATACGGGGGGCAGCTCGCGGCGATTGCACGGTTGATCGCGGTCCTGCTGGCGGTGGGGGCCGTGGCGATCATCGTGAGCGGCGTGCAGGCGGTATAGCGGTGGCACTCCTGTGCCGTGCAGGGATCCAGGGATTACACTCGGGACAGAACCCTTTTCGCGGATGTAGATGGAGCGGGCATAGATGGCCGGACATTCCAAGTGGGCGCAGATCAAGCGTCAAAAGGGCGTGACGGACGCCAAACGTGGGGCACTGTTCACGAAGCTGTCGCGCGAGATCACGAATGCTGCACGCAACGGCGGCCCCGACCCTGCGATGAATTTCCGGCTGCGGCTTGCAATACAGCGCGCGAAAGCCTCGAACATGCCCAACGACAACATCGACCGGGCAATCGCCAAAGCGAGTGGCGGCAGCGGCACCGACCAGGTCGACGAAGTGATGTACGAGGGCTATGGCCCCGGGGGCACGGCGATCCTGATCTCGGCGATGACCGACAACCGGAACCGAACGGTCGCCGACGTCCGGCACCAGTTCAACCGGGCCGGCGGAAGCATGGGCGAGGCAGGCTCGGTCGCATGGCAATTCGACCCGCGCGGACTCATTTCGATCCCGGTCGACGGGCATGACCCGGACGAGATTGCGCTGCAGGCCATCGATGCGGGCGCGGATGATGTGCAGGTGGAGGACGACACCATCGAGGTGAAAACGGAGCCAGCGGCCCTCGAAGGGGTCCGGAACGCGCTCGAGCAGCAGGGGCTGAACGTGGAGAATTCGGATTTCGCCATGGTGCCGAAGACGACCATCTCGCTGGAACCAAAAGCCGCGATGCAGACGCTGAAACTGCTGGACGCGCTGGAAGACATGGAAGACGTGTTACGCGTCTATTCGAACGCTGAATTCAGCGAAGAGGTGCTGGAAAGCTACCCGGGGTAGCGCAGGAGGTGTCGCGGCGGCGTCGTCCGGCGCGGGCGGGTAGCCGACGGGCGTCGTAAGGTCGACGCATGCGAATCCTTGGCGTCGACCCGGGCCTCACCGCAACGGGCATCGGTATCGTGGAAATCTCCGGCGACCGGTGCACCTACCTGCACCACAGCATTGTCCGTACGAAAACGAGTGACGCTGCCGTGAGCCGGCTGGGCGTCATCCACGATGGTGTGCGTGAGCTGGCGGAACGCTGGGAGGTGAACACCGGCGCGATCGAGGCCTCGTTTGTGGGGACGAACGCGCGGAGCGCGCTGGCGCTCGGACAGGCGCGTGCGGCGGCGATGCTGGGAATGGCAGCGGCGGGGCTTGAGGTGGCGGAGTACACGCCTGCGATTGTGAAGCAGACAGTCGCCGGGTATGGCCGGGGCGCGAAGGAGCAGGTGGCGGAGATGGTACGGCTGCAGCTCGGCCTGGCGCGGGCGCCCTCGCCAGCGGACGCGGCGGACGCGCTGGCGATTGCAATTACCCACTGGGCCCACACGCGCCAGGAGCGGCTGACTCGCCGTTAGGCGGCGATTGCCCGGGCGACTTCGTCTTCGTCGATTGCGGGGCCGACGACCGATGCACGAAGGCGGTCGCGATCGAGCAGCTCGCCGGCGAGACCCTGGAGGTCGTCGGGATTGACGGCTTCGATGCGCTGGACGAACTCCTCAACGGGTTCGATTTCGCCCCGGGTGAGCAACAGCTCGCCGTGGCGCTGCCCCAGCGACTGGGCTGTCTCCAGCGAAAGGCGGAAGCGGCCGATGGTGTGGTCTTTGGCCCGGCGCAGCTCCTCGTCGGTGATTGGCGTGGTGGCCAGGCGTTCCACTTCGCCGAGCGCGACGGAGATGGTCTCGCTGAGCTTGTCGCGGTTGACCCCGGCGGCGATGTTGAAGACGCCGGCATCGTCGAGGAAGCCGTACGAGGAATGGACCGAATAGGCCAGGCCTCGGCGTTCGCGGACTTCGCGGAACAGGCGGGAGGACATCCCGGCGCCGAGGATGTCGTTGAGCACGCGGAGGGCGAAGCGGCGCTCGTCGTGGCGGCCGAAGATTGGCATACCCAGGTAGACCATGGTCTGGTCGACGTCGCGGGAGTCGGTAAGGACGCGGGGGCCGCTTACACGCGCATCGTATGGTTCGACGCCGGGGAGCTCCGCAGCGGGCATGTCCTGGTAGAGCCTGGCGGCATTCTGCATGACCTGGTCGTGCGAGACGTTGCCGGCCACGGAAACGACAACATTGCCGGCCGTGTACCAGCGGCCGATGTGTTCAATGAAATCCGGACGCTGCATTTGCTCGACCGTCTCGACGCTGCCACCGACGTCCCACCCCGACGGCTGGGGACCATAGACGGCCTGGCCGATGAGGCGTGCGGCCCATGCCTGCGGGTTGTCGTGATTTCGCTTGAGCTCCTGCTGGACGACGGTGCGCTCGCGGTCGATCTCTTCCTGTTCGAGGCGAGAGTTGAGCAGCATGTCGGCCGAGACATCGAAGGCGGTATCGAAGTGGTCGTAGGGGACGATGTTCCAGTAGCAGGTGAACTCTTTGTTGGTGTAGGCGTTCAGCGTGCCGCCGGCGCCTTCGATTGCCTCGGCGATCATGTGGGCTTCGGGGCGGCGGGTGGTGCCCTTGAATACCATGTGTTCAAGGAAGTGGGTGATGCCGTTGATGCGTTCGGGCTCCGAGCGGGAGCCAACGCCGACGAAGACGTTGATTGAAACGGCCTGGGTCGCGGGCATGGGGGTAGTCACGACCCGGAGGCCGTTGGGGAGCGTATCGATTTCCCAGGTGATGGTCACAGGATTCCCTCTCCGAGTTTGGAGCGCTCATTCTTCACGATAGTGCAGCTTACCGAAAGGGCGCTGTGATCGCGGCAACAGGGCGACTGCGGCAACAGGGCGCTAGACTCGAATCATGGGAACGCCTAACGACGCCCGGATGGCAAGCAACTGGACAACGGCAGCGGGAGCTCTGGAAGGCATCCTCCATTACCTGGGGATGCCGCTTCCACGTTATGCAATTATGGGGCTGACCGGGCACGCGTGGCATGCCTGCCTTGGGCGGCGGGAGGACGTGGTGGCACTTCCCTCGGGCCCGGTGAGCCTGGACTGGGAAGCGATGGTAGAGCGGTACGCGCGGACAGGGGTCCGCTGGGAACGGTTCGGGGGCGAGCTGCCGCCGGGTGAATCAACAGATGAGATACGGCAGGCGGCGGTGGAGTGGGCAATCGCGCGGCTAGACGCGGGCCGGCCGTTGATTGGCTGGGATTTCCACCTCCACGAGTTCGGTGTGGTGTTCGATTACAGCCGCGCTGAGAAGGCATTTTACGTCGACAGCGTGCTGCGCGAGGAGGTTGGCCCGATCGCTCACTGGCGCGATTGGCCCTCGGAGGCGACGCGGCGCATCGAGCTGTTCGCACCGGCCGAGGCGTTCGAGCCAGACCCGCTCGAGACGGTAATCGCGGCACTGGAGACGGCCATTGCGTTCCTTTCGGGGGAAACCGGGATGGATGACGAGGATGTCCGCGGGACAGCGGCGCTGGAGGCATGGGCCGACGCGCTGGACGGTTCAACGGAGGTGGACCGGCCCGGGAATGCTTATAACCTGGCAGTCCTGCAGGCGGCGCGGCTGGATGGAGCGGACTTCCTGGCGAGCCTGGCCGAGAACATCCCGGAGCTCGCGGAAGAGATTGGCGCCGCCGAACGAGCGATCCGTGACGAGACGAAGGCTCTGGCGCCGCTGCTGACGCTGTTCCCATTCCCAACAGGTGGACACGGGAACGTGCAGAACCCGGGGCTGCGTGAGGCTGCTGCGAACGCACTGCGGAAGGCTGCGCAGCATGAACGAACCGCGCAGGAGCGGCTCGAGACGGTCCTTGCGGAGCTACGCGCGTGAAACGGGTGGCCGTGCGCATTAGCGGCGATCGCGGCTAGACTCCCTGTATGGCGTATTGGGTAATCGAAGGGCTGTTGGCACGCAGCCCGCGACCCGGCTACCAGCCCGGGTGGGAGTCACTGGTGCCACGTGAACAGGTGGATGCGTGGGTGGAGGAAAAGCGCGAGTTCGGCGTGTCGTCGATCCTGTGTCTCATCTCGAACGACCAGCTCCCACTGTACCGGCGCGCGCTGCCGCAAGGGTTAATCGCGTACTACGAGGAAGTTGGTTTCGAGGTCGCACACCTGCCGACGTATGACGGGCTCACGGAGCCGTATACCCCGGAGCAGTATGAGCAGGCCTGGCATTATTTCCAGGAGCTTCCAAAGCCGGTGCTGGTGCACTGCAGCGCAGGGTACGACCGCACCGGGCGTGTCATCGGGCACATCATGCAACAGATGAACGAGAACGGACGCTTCGCGATCCGGTAGTGCGTGGCTAATTGGGCGGAAGGTCGGCCCATTCCTGCTGGCGTTCGAACAGCAGGTCGTGCATCTCCCAGAAGCGATCCTGTTCGCCGGCGCAGATGGCGGCGAAGCTGGCGAAGCCAGCGTTGGGGTGGATCTGGGTTAGGGGGTAGTGCATGAACGCGAGGGCGACATCGTCGCCGACCATGTCGCGGACGGGCCCGAGCGATTCCCGCGCCCAACGCTGGCAGAAGGGGCACTGGAAGTCGCTGAACTCGGCGATCATGACTTCCGCGTCAGGGTTACCTTCGATCTCCGCGCCGGAAACGTCGATGGTCTCGCCAGTTATTTCGAAGTTCGGCGGGTCGGTGGCTGCGAGCTCCTGGATGGGTTCGGAGTAGTCCTCGACTGAGTCCGGCGGGCCTTCGAGTTCGCGTTCGACGATTTCTTCGAGGATGGGGAAGGGCTGGGCACCGACAAGCTTCTTGTCATTGATGAAGAAGGTGGGGGTGCCGGTGACGCCGAGCTCCTGGCCCTGCTGGAGGTGCTGCGAGATCGGGGCGCCGAGCTGTTCATCGCCGAGGCATTGCTCGAATTCGTTGACGTCGATGTCCACATCGTCCGCGTAGGACTGGAGAGCGGCGAGCATCGTGGCCGGGCTATCGCCGGGCGGGAATTCTTCGTCCGTGGATCCGGGCGTGGATTCGCCGGGGATGGTGGCGGCATCATCGGGCTCGTCGTTGTCGTCGTCCCAGACAAAGACGATGGCGCCCGCGATGATGACGGCGCCAATGACAATAGCCGCCGGGGTTAGCAGGGACATCCAGAAGGGCTGGCGGGGAGGGGAGGGCTCCCCGCGGTGTTCTTCGTTCACATGATCGAGTGTATGTGTGGACGGCGGCGGGGGCGAACTGCCGCTCTCATTCGGTTCACCGGTGCGTGGGGCACGCTTCGAAGAATGGTACGAGGATGACCTTCGCCGTCAGGAAGCGCCGCGGGCACGGAGAACTGCGAGGGTGACGGATTCGACGGTATCGAGCGACGCATCGCGGTCGAGGGCTTCGGCGACCCATCGCTTCGCGTCCGCGCGCGGGTACCCGAGGGCGACGATCGTGGCGATAGCGTCTTCGCTGACGCGCCCCTGTTCGATGCGGCCGGATTCGACAGGCTCGGTGATTGCGGCGTCCTGGAGCGCAGCTTCGGCGGTAACCTTGCCGCGGAGCGTGGCGATAGCTTTGTCTGCAGCGCGGGGGCCGATCCCCGGGAGCCTGGCCAGGGCGGCGCGGTCTTCCTGATCGATAGCGCGTGCGATGGAGCTGACGGAGACGTTCATAGCCTTCGCGGCTTTGAGCGGGCCGATGCCTTCGACGGTGGTAAACTTGCGAAAGAATTCGCGTTCCGGGCGCCGAAAGAAGCCAACCAGCACAGGAACCGGGTTATTGGCGGTGACGTGGTAGAAGATGTGGAGCCCCAGGTCCGGGCGCTGTGCGGGGTCGTCGAGTTCGCGGTCACCGGCGGCGGCCTGGACTTCGGGCCAAAGGAAGAGCGGGACGAGGACGGCGTAGGTGACGCCGCCGACGTCGAGTTCGACGGTGAGGGTGGCGCTGTCAACGGCGGCGAGCTGCCCCTGGAGATGGGTGATCACGCGGGCAATCGTGCCGGGCGGCTGCGCTGGCGTCCAGCACACCGGGGTGCGGTACGGGGCAAAGGAAGGCAGAATGGCGCACGTGAGCGATACCCATATTGAGGTTTTGACGCAGGGGGCCCGGAGCCTGGGGCCAGAAGGCGAGATGCTGGACCCGGCGGAACAGCCGGCGTCGCTGGACGGCGTGGACCGGCTTTTGGTGCTGGACCTGGAGATGAGCGGTCCGAACCCGGTGGTACACGAGGTGCTGGACATCGGTGCAGTGGTGACGCGTGTGAGCCCGGTATTGCCCGAGGGCGATTCGTGGGGGGCGCGAGTGCGGCCAAAGCG
>SKSF01000103.1 GCA_007118095.1 Dehalococcoidia bacterium | reverse complement strand
TCCGACATGTGCTGCTTCAGCACGTCGATCTTGTGTTCGAGCGCGTGGTGGTGCGCCGCCAGGTTGTTCCAGATGTCCGCGTGCTGCGCCGCCAGCTTCAGCGTCACCTTTTCGCCCGCGCCACCGATGAGCATGGGCGGCTTACGCGGCGGCTTCGGTTCGCACACCACGTTCTCCGCCTTCACGAACTCGCCCTCGTAGCTCACTTCGCCCTCGTCCGGGTCCCACATCTTCTTGTAGAGCTCCACGGTTTCGCGAAGCTGCTTGAGCCGCTTGCCCGTGGCCGGGAACGGCACGCCGAAGTCGGTGAACTCGCGCTGCATCCAACCCGCGCCAAGCCCGGGAATGATGCGCCCGCCCGCGATGTTGTCGATGCTTGCGATGGTCTTGCCGAGCTGCACCGGGTTGCGCATCCCCGCCGGGGTCACCAGCGTGCCCATCTCCACGCGCTCGGTGATCGCCGAGACCGCCGACAGCAGCGACCATGCTTCGAGGATGGGGATGGTCGGCGACTGCGGCCCGTACAGGTGGTCACACACCCAGAGCGAGTCGTAGCCCATCGATTCGAACGCTTGCGCCGCCGATTTGCTTTCCTCCCACGTCCGCTTGATCTGGGGGATGGTCACCCCGAAGTGCACATTGCTCATGTCGCGAAACCTCCATGCCGGGAATTGCTCGTGGCCCAACATCCTACACGCGCACGGCGCGAGGCGGTTCAGCTGTTGTCGCTGGCACCATGATTACGGCGGCACTGCTCGGCTCAATCGCCGAAGAGGCGAGCCGCATGCGCCGCGGCAGCCGCCCTGTTTGGCAGGTCGAGCTTGGCGAGCACGTTGCTCACATGGCGAGACGCCGTCTTCCTGCTGATATACAGCCGCCGGGCGATCTCCGGGTTCGAAAGACCCTCGCGGATGAGCCGGAGCACCTCACGCTCGCGCTCCGTCAGCGCACCGTCGACACGGGGCACGGGCCGGCCACCCCCGCCCAGGCGGCGGAGGAGCCGGGCAGTGGCATCCGCTTCGGGCGCTGCGCCCAGTCGCTCGAACGCCAGCAACGCGGTGCGCGCCTCCTCCGCCGCCATGGCTCCCTGGCGTTCGCCAAGCGCTTCCGCGAGCCACCGCCGCGCCTGCGCCTCCTCAAAGGGCGAGCGCGCCTGGACAAACGCCTCGCACGCCGCTTCCAACCACCGCACGGCGCCCACATCATCGCCCCCAGCGAGCGCGAGCCGTCCCTTCGCGAGGTCCGCAGCGCCGCGCACCCATGTTTCGCCGCTCACTTGCGCCAGTTCCGCCAGCTCGCTGGCCGCGCGCGCGGCGCCATCCCGGTCGGCCCTTGCCAGGTTCGCCTCCACCAGCAGCACCGGTACCTGGACCGCGCCCGCGTCCTCAATCTTCCCCCGACGCCGTTCGAGCAAGGCCACTGCCCGCTCCGGGTTCCCCTCTGCCAGGGCAGTCAACGCACGTGGGAGGGCTGCCTCCAGGTCCCCGCAACTCTCCACCAGGGCGATCGCCTCGCTGAACCGGCCACGGCGCGCTTCGATTTCCGCGAGCCGCGCCAGCGCGTAGCCGTGGAGCGCTGGCGCCGCGGCGCCAGCTTCGGCCGCAGCGCGGAGCTCCTGCTCCGCCGACGCCCAGTCACCCTGTCGAAACAGCAGGCTCCCGTAGATCATCCGGCACTGGACGTAATGGAACGGGCTCCCGTGGTTGGCGATGATGCGGCGCAGCCCATCGCACCACTGGATGGCGCGATCGAGGTCGTTGACCCGCTCGCACGCAACCAGCATGTCGCACCCCGTGAACGCCACGGTGCCGAAGCGCTGCCACTCGCCGCCGGACGTCCCCGCCATAGCCTCGTCGATCAGGGCAAGCCCTTCGGCCACATAGCCCTGCGACACCAGTGCCCGGCCCTTGCCACTCAACGCACACAGCTCCAGGTCCAGGTCGCCACGGTCACGGGCCGCCACAAGCGCCTGTTCATAGCAGCCGACCGCCGCCTTCACGTCACCACTGACATAGCCTTCGATTGCATGCACCCACCCGATCGCGCTATCCACCCCGGCTTCCTCCACGAGACGGCGGGCACGCCGCACCCACCCCTGCGCTACGGCCACATTCCCGTAGTTCGCCTTATTCACCATGCTGAGCAGGATCGCCGCGTTCGCCGCCCCCGCCAGGTCGGCCTCACGCCGGTACGCAAGAAACGCCTCCTCGAGCCGCTCGAGGCTCTCCTCGGTCCTGCCCAGCCACCAGAGCGCATCGCCAAGGCCCATCAGCGCAGCGCCCGGGGCGCCGTCATCGAGCGCACGCTCGAACGCCTCCCGCGCCTCGTCCCATTTCCCGGCCGCGAGCGCCCGGTCACCTTCCGCGAGCCAGCTTCCGATCGTCACGCGACGATTATGCCGCGTCACGGGCCCGGCTGTACCTCCCCCTGCAAAATGGGGCACCTGCCCCATGTTTCGCCTGCCCGGGAAGCGCATACTGAACAGCCAGCAAGCCACTTAAAGGAGGCCAGCCATGAGCAATCCAGCCAAGATGTACGAGTCCTACATGGTCCCAACCCTGTTCGGCCCCTGGGCGGATCAGCTCATCGCGGCCGCGGCGCCGCAGCCCGGCGACCGTGTCCTCGACGTTGGCTGCGGGACGGGCGTCGTCGCCCGCGGTATCGCGTCCCGCGTGGAACCCGGCGGCAAGGTGACCGGAGTCGACCTGAGCCCCGGCATGCTGGAGGTGGCGGAAGAAACCAGCGAGCACGAGGGCCTGTCCATCAACTGGCACGAGGGGCAGGCGGAGTCACTCCCCTTCCCGGATGGAAGCTTCGACCTCGTAACGAGCCAGTACGCGCTCATGTTCTTTGCCGACCGCGCGGCCGCGCTCGCCGAGATGCGCCGTGTCCTGGCCGACGGCGGACGGCTCGCAGTGAGTACCTGGCAACCCATCGAGCGCCATCCCTTCTACAACACGCTCAACAGCACCATCGAAGAGCGCCTCGGGATGTCCGGGGTCAAGGAAATCTTCTGCCTGGGCGACGAGAACGAGGTCCGCCGCCTCATTGAAGGCGCCGGGCTTCGCGAGGTTGAACTCCAGTCTCCTTCGATGGAGAACCGCTTCCCGGAACCGGAAGCCTTCCTCGCCGGGGAAATCGACGTCGATACCGCCGCCATCCCATCAATGCAGCAGCTCAGCGACGAGGAGCGGAAGCGCGTCGTCGAATCCATCAGCGCCGAAATGCAGGGACCCCTCGCGGAGGTCACGCAGGGCAACGAGGTGGTCCTGCCGTTCCACGCCCACATCTTCACCGCCCGGAAGTAAGACGCGCCGATCGCGGCGCTGCTACGTCGCGACCGGGCTCCCCACCTCGCCAAGCAGATCCATCGAGCGCAGGCGGCCCTCCACCGAGCCGCCTATGTGCACCACCATCAGCTCATCGGCGTCAGCGTGCCCGGCGAACCAGTCCAGGTAGTCACGCACCTTGTCCGGGGTGCCGGCGCCGGTGTATTTCGACATCTGCTTGATTTGCTCACCCTGCGGCGACGCCAGGATCTCCTCGGCCTGTTCGTCCGAGATTTGGCGGTCCTGGCGGCCCAGGAGCAGCTTCACCCGCTGCCGCTGGGTGCGGTGCAATTGCTGCTGCGCTGCCTCGTCCGTTTCCGCAGCGATCACGTTCACCCCCGCGATCACGTGCGCTTCGGGGCACTGCTCCGACGGCTGGAACTGGCGCCGGTAGATCGCAATCGCATCCTCCATCGCCTGCGGCGCGAAGTGCGACGCGAACCCGTAGGGCAACCCCAGCGCCGCCGCCAGCTTCGCGCCGAACAGCGACGACCCGAGTATGTAGAGCGGCACGTGCGTCCCCTCTCCCGGGATCGCGCGGACATCCGGGATGCGGCTTTCATCGCCCAGGAACGCCTGCAACTCCTGGACGTCCTGCGGGAACGTATCCGCTGATGCCGGGCTGCGGCGCAGCGCGCGTAGCGTGTTCTGGTCGGTCCCCGGCGCGCGCCCGAGCCCGAGGTCGATTCGCCCCGGGTGCAACGACGCGAGCGTCCCGAACTGCTCGGCGATGAGCAGCGGCGCGTGGTTCGGCAGCATCACGCCGCCCGAGCCCAGCCGGATGCGCTCCGTGTGCGCCGCTACATGCGCCATGAGCACCGACGTCGCCGACGACGCGATGGTCGGGATGTTGTGGTGCTCCGCGTACCACACGCGGCGGTAGCCCAGCTCCTCGGCTTTGCGCGCAAGGAGCACGCTGCCGTGCAGACTTTCGCCGACGGTTTCGTCCTGGCCAACCGATGCGAGGTCGAGAAGAGAAAGCGAAATGGTCAATCGTCCAGCCCTTTCGTTGCCCTGGGAAATGCCCAATACCTTCGAGCATGGCACGAACCATTCGCGTACGCACACGAACCGGCCCACACACCGGCCAGGGGACTACGCCACATACCAGCGGAGCGAGATCTCCCGGCTCGCCGGGTTCACCGTCCCCTCGCCGCGGACAGAGAGCGTATTGAGCCACTCGTATCCGGGCACAGCCGTGAGAAAACCCACGTACTCAAGCAGGCGGATCGTGCCATCAGCAGTTGGGGACCCCGCCCCGGTCCCGGTTAGGGCAAGCCGCGCACCATCGTCCAGTGTCAGCACAGCGTGGATGTGCAACTCGAACCGGCCATCGGCCCGCACGTACAGGTAATCGATGGCATCGAGTTGCCCGTTCAGCTTCCCCGTACACGGCCCGGAGGCCGCCGCGTCGAGCCGGATGCCAGCCGGCGGTGGGGCTTTCCCTTCATTCAGGTCCTGCAGGGTCATCCCAAAGTCGGTGATGCTGGTGATTTGGAGCGAGAGTTCGCAGAGTTGTTCCCCCGCTGCGATTGACTGGCTCATGTGTCCTCCTTCCCGTGACGGGCGGCGCCCGGTGTCACAGCTCGAAGTCCCCGCACGGGTACAGCCCGAACGCTCGTGCGGGGGACTCTATCGGCCCAAACGATTCCCGTTCAACCCGTAACCGATGTGCGTGGCTCGTCCCCGGTCGCCCCCGGCCCCAGGGCGCGTCGCTCGACAAGCACGCGGCTCCACTCGCCGTCGGGGTCATCAGCGCCGAGATCGGCGGCGGCGCTCCGGCGCGACCGGATACCCGCCTCCACGAGGGCCCGCTGGTCGGCCACTTCCCGCGCCCGGTCGAGCGGCAGCACCGGTCCCCAGCGCATCACCGGCCGGACGCCCTCGATATCGAGCCCGCGGTACCGCGCCAGCAGGCGCAGGATCAGCATCGCGCGGCGTTCGTACACTGTCGTCCGGATGAGCCGCTTCCGCTCCACCTTCCGCACGATGGGGTCGAGCTCGGTGTTCAGGGCCACACCGCTGAGCCCCTGCGGGTTGTGCCCGAACGCTGTCCGCGGCGATTCCCCCAGGTCATGCAGGGTCCGGTACACCAGGTCGATATAGTCGCGGTGCAGCGCCACGCCCCGCCCTGCAGCAGGTCGAGCAAATAGGCGCGCGAGCTTTCCGGCATCTCCCACACGGCGCCCGGCTCCACGGCGATGTCGCGCGATTCGTTCACCCCTTCGAGCACGGCAACGGGGTTCCCGGAGAGCTCGAGGATCTGGCTGAGCTGGCTGTACGCACGGTTGAGCTCCCGCACCGGCTCCATGATGGGCGGCAGGTCGCTGCTGCCCCAGTGCTGCTTCGGTTCGCGCACGTTCGGGAACAGCACGAAGGGCAGGAACCCGTACGGGTTTGGCGACGCCTCAACCATCGCATCGCCCTCCCACCGTTCGAAGCGCGCGGAGGTCCAGTATTCCGTCACCGTGACCGGCGGCTGCTCGTCGCGCGGGCCGCCCGGTCGCAGGTCATATTGCGACGCCACCGCCAGCACCCGCGCGGGGTCGTCCGGCAGCCGCCATGCGAAGATGCCCTGCACGTCCGGCGCGCTCACCCGCACCTGCCGCTCATCGGTGTCCCAGGTCACCTTGTAGGCGCCGTCGCCCAGGACCGCGCAATCGACCTCTGTCTCGTAGTCGAGCTGCCCGAGCCCGTTCGCGGCTTCGACCGAGCGCAGGGCATGGTCGGCCTCCCGTGCCCTTGCACGGGCCGCTGCGTCGCCCGGGTCCGCCGCTTCGATATGGACCGCCGCGCCGTTCAACAGGTAACTCGTGACCTTGTCGACGAAGGCTCGGGCGTAGTTCATCGTGAGCCGCCGCTCGCCCCGGCGTGGCCGGCCGTGCCATTGCTCGCCCCGGTAGAAGGCCAGGTTTTCGCGGTAGTGACGGCGGCGTGCGGGGTCGAGCTGTGCGACAAGCACGGGAAGCGACCGGGTTTCGGACATAGGCGGCACCTCTTCAGCAGGCTGTGCCACCAGCAAACCGGCCACTGCCCCTACGCCCGAGCGCCACATGGCGTCGTGCCGTCAGCCGCTGGCGCCTATGCCGACTCCCTGTGCTGCGAAAGATCCCGGATGTGTTCGCGGATTTCGCGCTCTACCGCCTCTCACGCCAGGTCACCCTCGGGCCAGGCAGTAATGACCCTTGCGGCATCCGCATCCACACTGCCGACCCGAATGAGTGAGCGTGGCTGTCGCCTCACAGTGCATTCCCAAGCGCCAGCAACACCACGGCTCCCACGCCCACGAGCATCGCCACCCGCAGGGGCGACATGCCCGGGTTCGCGCCAGGGCGCCGGCGGTGACGGCCCCGCCCGGTGCCCGGACCGCCCATGCCGTCCCGTCCCTGGCGCCCCACGCGGCCGCCAAGGAGCTGCTGCAGGATCATTGCCCCGGCCACCCACTTCAACATCGGCAGCACACCTCACCACGCTGCTTCGCAGTCTGCTAGCGTCACGCCCATCATACGCGAGCCCCCGGCGCATCCGCCGCACCGGCAACCCGGGCGCGTGCAAGCCTCAGAACATATTGCCCATCGCGATGATCACGACGACCGCCAGCGCCACCATCATCACGAACCGCAGCGGCGTGCTCGTCCGGTAAGCGCCGGCGGGCCGGCTATACCGGTCGTGCCGGTCGTCCATGCCACCGCGCCCCGCGCGCTCCAGGGGGCCGTCCCGGCCACCCAGGATAAGGTTCGCGATCAGGTTCCCGATCATCCATTTCATCCGCGGCTCACCTCGCCGGTGCACTGTGCCCTGCTGGCATGGCAGTCATCGTACGCAGGCGCCAGGAAGCTCCGCCGAAGAGATACCGATCGAATTGGTGAACAGCGGGGGACACCCTGGTATCAGAGCGCGTTGCTGAAGACCAGGAACCCCACGATCACGATCCCCACCACCACCAGCATTCCCATCGATGACCCGCGCCGGCCACCGCCATAGCCCATCCCACGCCTTCGACCCATCCCCATACCACCCATCCCGCGGCGGCCCATACCCATGCCGCCCATACCAACACCCCCGCGCCGGCTCATACCGCCCATGCCACGCCGCCCCCGGCCCATCAACAGGTTCATGATCATCATTCCCAGGAACCACTTCACCTCGTCGTCACCTCGTCACCCGTTGTCGCAGCCCGGCCCCGTTGGCGGCACGGGGAAAGCATCGCCAGTCTACCTTCCCGGTTCGCGCGTGACACCAAACACTCACGGCAAGCCCGCTCCAGGTGCCCGCACTTCGGTCGCGAGGATTGCCCCGGTCCGTTCGCGCGCACACTCCACGGGGTCGGAAGACCCGGAGACCAGCACAAAGAGCGTCTTCCGGTCGGCGCCGCCCAGCATGCACGCGAACGCCCCCCGGTCGCCGGTCGAAATCCGTTCGCCCACGCTGCCGTCCGGCAACGCGCGCAGCACCTCGTTCGTCCGCGGCGACGCCACCCAGACGCCACCTTCCTCGTCGAGCGCGATCCCGTCCGGGAGCGACGGCGACACGTCGGCGAAGACCCGGCGGTTGCTCAGCGAACCATCCGGCGCGATATCGAACGCCGTGAGTTGCCGGGCGCGGGTCTCGCCGATGATCAGCGTGCCGCCGTCGGGTGTGATCACCGTCCCGTTGGGAAACGCCAGGTCCTCCGCCACCACCTGCACCGAGCCATCCGGGGTGACCACCGCGAGCGCGGCCGGGCGTGGTTCGTCGCCGCCTTCCATATCAAAACCGAAGTTGCCCACGTAGGCCCGGCCCTGCGCGTCCACCACCATGTCGTTGCAGTTCCCGCCCGCCACGGCAGACAGGTCGGCGTGTTCGGACAGCGTGCCGTCGTGCTCCATCCGGAGAAGCTTCCGGTCGACCATTGAGACGATCAGCAGCCGCCCGTCCGGCAGCCACCCCAGGCCTGAGGGCCGGTTGTGCACCTCGCAGATGGTCTCGCGCTGGCCTTCGGTATCGACGGCGACCACCTCGTGCGCGTGCATGTCCGAAAACCACAGCCGCCCTTCATGCCAGCGGGGCCCTTCGGGAAACGCCAGCCCCTCAAGTATCGTCTGCAACTCGCTCATGGTCCTCACCCCCGGCCGCGATCGGCTTCCGACGTACCGGCATCCTACGCGCAGCGCATCACGGGGCGCCATCACCGCCGGGCCGGGTGAACGCCATCCAGGCGAGCCCAATGATGACGCCAAACCAGCTCAACGCGCCAAGCGCGACGAACACCGGCGACCGCCCGCGCGAGCGCGCCACCACGTAGAGCGTAATGAACGGCACCACCACCAGGACCAGGGCGACGAGCGCCAGGAAAAGGGCTTCGACCGCGGAATCGGCCATTGTTCATATCTCCTTACGCCAGGGAAACCAGCGGCCCCGCTGAACTACCACGAAGTGGCATGACGGCGCTACCCTGAGAATGCCATGGCCGAAGTGCCCGTCCCCTCCCACGTCGCGATCCCCCGGCGCGATGGCCGCGTCGCGGTGCTGCTCCACCGCTCGATGGCCGTCATCAGCGACGACAAGATCGAGATCAAAGCGGCGCGGGGCACCGTCATCATCCCCATCATCATCCTGGGTACCGTCCTCGTTGGCGCAGGCCTCATGGCCCAGGGATGGCAGATCCTGCCCGTATGGGCGCTGGCCATCATCCTGTTTTATTGCCTGATCGCCTTCCCGGTCGCCATTATGTCATTGATCAGCGCTTTTATCGGCGCCGACGTCATCATCGACAAGAACAAGAACTCGGCCACCTGGCAGCAGGGGTACCTGGGTATGGGCATCGGCACCCGCGAGCTCGTGCCCTTCCAGAAGATCGCCTACCTTGAAGTCACGATCGAAGGCGACGAGCCCATCCGCTGGCACGACCACACCGACGACCTCCGCCAGTTCGCCCTCTGGCTCGTGAAGAAGAGCGGAAAGCGCCTCAAGCTATCGCAGGTCCCCGTCGCGGCAAGCGACCAGTACGACGGCATGGACCGCACCCTCGCGCTCGCCAACGCCGTCACCGCACTTACCGGCGCCGAGGTACACCTGCCCGAAGGCTGGGAGCTGGTCGAAATCGACACTGATACGGGCGAGGAAATCAGCCCCGCCGAACACTAGCTCGCCGCACAGACAAGCGCGGCCACCACGCCATCGCGTACGCTGTACGGATGACAGCGACGGCTGCGCCCGCAGCCAGCGAACGGACGTTTTCCAGGCTCCGCGCCTACAATCTGGCCATGGGCGTGCTCCACGCCATCCAGGGGATCCTCGTCCTCGTCCTGGCGAACGACTTCACCCTCCCCGTCACCGCCACCTTCCTGGAGGGCCCGCCAGGCACTGAAAGCGAGCTCGAAACCCTCTTCGATGTCCGCATCGCGTGGGGCGTGGCCGCCTTCCTGTTCCTGTCGGCACTGGCCCACCTGCTCATCATCACGCCCGGCATCTTCGGGTGGTACCGGGCGAACCTCCTCCGCAACCGCAACTACGCTCGCTGGATCGAATACTCCGTCAGCGCCTCCATCATGATCGTGCTCATCGCCATGCTCACCGGCATCGGCGACGCCGTGGCGCTCATCGGCCTCTTCTCGATAAATGCCGCGATGATCCTGTTCGGGCTGCTCATGGAGCATTACGAAGAGCCGGGCAATGCCAACTGGCTGAGCTTCATCTTTGGCTGTCTCGCCGGCATCATCCCCTGGCTCGCCATCGGGCTTTACCTCTGGGGGCCCACGACGGATGCCACCGCGCCCACGTTCGTCTACGCGATCTTTGTGTCGCTCTTCATCTTCTTCAACATCTTCGCCGTCAACATGCTGCTCCAGTACCTCCGCATCGGCCCCTGGAAGGACTACCTCTTCGGCGAATCCGTCTATATCCTCCTCAGCCTCACCGCCAAGTCCGCGCTGGCGTGGCAGGTATTCAGCGGGACGCTCGCAGACTAAAAGCCGGGAAAGGCCCGGGAGCGTCCCGCTCCCGGGCAATGCGAGCGAGCCCCGGCAGCTGTGTGGGCTACCCACTTGCCGGGGAACCACCTGCCTCTCTACCGTTAGAGTGAGCACCTACCAAGCGAGGCCCGGAAATTCACCCCGACGTTGTCTCCATGACGGTCACGTTCCTGCAGCTCATGCTCTGGACGATCATTGCTCGTGCATTCATGAGCTTTTTCCCCGTGGACCAGGGCAGCAAGCTTTACCAGGTGATTCACGGCCTCACGGAGCCCATCATCGAGCCGGTGCGCCGTGTGATGCCGCAGATGGGCATGATCGACCTCAGCCCCCTCTTCACCATCCTCATGCTCATCGTGATGATGCAGGTCGTCATCAATCTCGAGGCCAGTTAGCGCCCATTGCGCTTGCGCCCCAGCAACCCCACCATCGCAACCCCAAGTGCCGCAGAGCCCGCCAGCACCGGCGTGAGTCGTTGTTCCTTCCGCGCGGCATGCGCGAGCGCATTCACCGCGCTGTAGACCACCGCGCCCCACGCGGCGACCGCAACCGCGGTCCCCCACCCGTGGCGCAGCGCAAGCCCGGCGCCACCAACCAACAGCGCAAGGCCCATCGCCACCTCGGCCGCGACGTGGAATGCCAGGTACTGGTTGTTCTCGACTGTCCGGATGCCCTGGCCGAACACGCCGCGCGCGACGAACGCGCCCCAGGTGCCCAGGATGAGCACCCCCTGGGCCACCGTGATCGCCGCCAGGCCGCGCGCCCGCACCCGGTGCGCCTAGCCCGGCGCCAGCCGCTTCCCGATCTCTGCCGGGTACTCAGGGAAATACCGCTCGATGGTTTCGATAGGGAAGCTGCCGAGGATGCTTTCAGGGGGCTCGCGTTCGAGCAGGAACGCGAATGACTCGCGGACCAGCGTTTCGGCCGAGGCGCCCGCAGCATACTGCTCCAGCCGATCCGGCGTGACCGTCACCCGGTGGCTCGTCCGCTCGGTCCCATTATCGGAAAGCCGGACCTCGTATTCGTTTCCACCTTCGTGTCGCACCGCAATATCCATGCTCACAGTGTAGCGGCCGCATGCCACCCCGGTACGTCCACCCCGTGACACCATGCGCGCCGCGCGGCATCCTGAAGAAAACCGTTGGAGAACCGTGTGCCCACAGAACACGAACGGGCCGCCGAACAGGCCCTCCTCACCGCCCGCACGATCGCTGTCGTCGGGCTCGACGACCGCCCCGAACGTCCCGCCTACCGCATTGCCAGCTACCTCCGCTCCAGCGGATACCGCATCATCCCCGTCCCAAAACAGAAATGGGCGGATGAAGTGTTCGGCGAACAGGCCTATGAGCGCGTGCAGGACATCCCCGTCCCGGTGGACCTGGTCGATGTCTTCGTCCGTGGGAACGAGACCGATGACGTGATCGACGATGCCATCGCTGCCGGTGCCAGCGGCGTCTGGCTCCAGTCTGGCATTACCAACGACGCCGGCATTGCCCGGGCCCACGAAGCCGGCATCGCCGCCACCCAGGACCGCTGCGCCATGGTCGAACACCGCCGCCTCGCCGGGCGGTGACCTTCGTGCACGAAAGGTAGAGCGGCCGCGAGTCATTCAGGTCACAGGAAGAACTCTCGCCCGAAACCGTGCGAATCAAGCGAAACATGCTGGTAGAGTGAGCGTGGGCCGCTGCCCACACGGGAGGGGAATCATGGATAGCTCGTCTCGTACGCGGGTCGTCATCACCGGGATGGGTGCCGTCACTCCACTCGGAACCGATGTGACGACCTTCTGGGACAACCTGGTGAAGGGCGAGTCGGGCATCGGATACATCACCCAGTGTTCCTCCGAAAATTTCCCCTGCACTGTGGCGGGTGAGGTCAGCGACTGGGACGCCACGAAGCACATGGATCGCAAGACCGCGCGCCGCATGGCGCGCTTCTCACAGTTCATGGTCGCCGCTGCCGGCCAGGCCTTCGAAGACGCCTCCCTGGACCTCGACTACTACGACCGCAACCGCTTCGGCGTGCTGATTGGCAACGGCGGTGGCGGCTATCGCGACATCCAGGAGGGCGCCGAGACGCTCTTCAATCGCGGCGGCATGAAGCTTGACCCGCTCTACCTGCCCAAGACCCTCGGGAACATGGCCGGGGCGCAGGTCGCCCTCCAGTACGACCTCCGTGGCTACAACGGCACACTTGTGACCGCCTGTGCCGCCGGGACACAGGCGCTGGGCGAAGCCATGCACCTGGTTCGCTCCGGCCGCGCCGACGCCGTGCTCGCCGGGGGCTGTGAAGCTGGCATCACCGAACTCGGCCTCGCCGCCTTCTCTGTGATGCGCGCCCTCACCGGCGACCCGAACCCGAAGACCGCGAGCCGCCCCTTCGATGCGCGCCGCGATGGCTTCGTCCCCTGCGAAGGCGCCGGCGCTCTCTTGCTCGAACGCGAAGACCGCGCGCTCGAACGCGGCGCCCGCATCTATGCCGAGCTCGCCGGGTTCGGCTGCACCAGCGATGCCTATCACATCGTCGCACCGCCGGAAGACGGCGACGGCGCCGCCCGGGCCATGATCGAAGCGCTCAACGACGCACAGGTGGAACCCACCGAAGTGAGCTACATCAACGCGCACGCGACCAGCACGCCGCTGGGGGACATCGCCGAGACAAACGCCATCAAGCACGTGTTCGGCGAAGGCGCCTATTCCATCCCGGTCAGCGCGACCAAGAGCCTCATCGGCCACGGGCTTGGCGCCAGCGGCGCGATGGAGTCCGTCGCCGCCGTGAAATCCATCGAGACCGGCTGGGTTCATCCCACCGCCAACCAGGACGAGCCCGACCCCGCCTGTGACCTCGACTACGTACCGAACAAGGGCCGCCAGGCCGAGGTGAACGTCGCCCTCAAGAACAGCTTTGGGTTCGGCGGACAGAATAGCTGCCTGGTGTACCGAAAGTACGAGCCCTAGGCCAAAGCCATTCGTTTCCCGGCGGCACTCTCGGGAGCTTCGCCGTGCGGGCAGCCCCACAGGAAGAAGCAAACATGGAAGAATTGCACGTCGAACTCGAAGGCGGCCGCGGCCGTATCGAAGGGCGCTTCGACCCGCGGTTTGCAGCCGTGGCAAAGGAATTCGAGCGGAACTTCCGCGAACGGGACGAAGTCGGCGCCTCCCTCTGCATTCAGCTTGGCGGCGAAACCGTTGTCGACCTCTGGGGCGGGCTCGCGAAGCGCACCGAACCGGTCCCGTGGGACCGCGACACCGTCTGCACCGTCTTCTCTGCGACCAAGGGCTCGACGGCCATGTGCGCACACATCCTGGCCAGCCGGGGACAGCTCGACCTGGATGCTCCCGTCGCCGACTACTGGCCTGAATTCGCCACGAACGGCAAAGAGCGCGCCACCGTCCGCATGATCCTCGACCACTCCGTCGGCGTCCCCACCTGGCGCGAGCCGCTCAAAGACAAGGGCTGCACCGACTGGGACTACATGACCGGCCGCCTTGCCGCGGAGGCGCCCTGGTGGGAACCGGGCACGCGCAACGGCTACCACATGATCAGCTTCGGCTGGACCGTTGGCGAGCTGGTCCGGCGCGTCTCTGGCAAGTCCCTCGGGACCTTCTTCCGCGAAGAGATCGGCGAACCCCTGGGCGCGGACTTCTGGATAGGCGCACCGGCGGACGTCCGCGAACGCGTGGCGCCGGTCATCCAGTTCATCCCGCCAAAGGACGAAGAGCCTGCCGAATTCGGCGCCGCCATCCTCGCCGACCGGCAATCGCTCCAGTCCCTCGCGCTGTTCAACCAGGGCGGCTTCAACCCCAACGATCCCGAATGCCAGGCCGCGGAAGTCGGGGGCGGTGGCGGCATCGGCAACGGCCGCTCACTCGCGACCATCTACTCGCCCTTCGCCGCGGGCGGCACACTCAACGGCCGCGAGTTCGTCGACCGGCGCACGCTCGCCCGCATGGCCCGCGTTTCAACGGCGACAAACTCTGACGCCACGCTGCTCCTGCCCACCCGCTGGGGGCTCGGCTTCATGCGCTCCATGGACAACCGTCGCCGCCCGAACGGCGCAAAGGACAGCGCCATCCTCGGTGAACACGCCTTCGGCCATGTCGGCGCCGGCGGCAGCATCGGATTCGCCGACCCGTCCGAAGCCCTCAGCTTCGGCTACGCCATGAACCGCATGGGCCCCGGCATCCTGCTGAACGAACGCGGCCAGTCCCTCGTCGACGCCACCTACCTCGCACTCGGCTACAGCGGCAACGAAACAGGAGATTGGGTGCGGTAGGGGGCGCTACAGCTCGTCCAGGTCCGAGGAGAGCTGCTCAAGTGCACCTCCGAACCGGCTGGACCGACCCTGCGCCTCTGAAAGCAGGTTCCGCAGCAGTTCAGCGGTCACGTCTCCGGCGTCAGGGGTGAGGTCGCCGATCCGCTCACCAAAGGTGTTGATGACTGCGGCCGATGCCTCGCCGGATGGGAGTTCGCGCACGATCACCGACCAATTCGGCAACGAGGCCACGTACTGCGCAAAGCCCGGCGGCGAATCACAGAGCAATGAATCAAGCCTTCGCCAGGTGACCTTCCCCTCGCGGGAACGATCAAGGAGCTTCCGGAGTACGTCATCGGCCTGGAGCGCGAATGCGGTTGTCATAGCACCTCCTATCTTAGCGCCTCATCAAGTGTCGCGAGTTCGGAGCGAAATGAACCCAGCACCGGCAGCATGCCTTCAAGACGTAGCTCGTCGCCCTGGAGAAGGGCGGTCTCGATCTGTTGCTCGAACTCGTTGAGCACTCCGAGCAGATCCTGGAGCGTGGTGTGGGCCCGCTCATTCGCCAGCATGGCGTCGCGTGCTTTTAGTCGCGCCGCAACTTCGCTTGCCTGTTCAATGCGGACAAGACACAACGCCGGCTGATCCGTGCGCGCAGCCTCGCGCACCTGTGAGAGTCCAGCCATCACAGAGGCAAGATCGATCGCGGTCTCACGTCCGAAGACCGCCTCCCGCGCTTCCTCCGACGCCGTCCGGGCAGCCACAGCCGCATGCCGGGCCTTTCGTGCCTGCCAGCCAGCAAACAGGAGCCCACCAACACTGGCAGTCGTGCCCGTGACAGCAATCGCGAGAGAAAGCACGTCCACGGGCTCGGTAGCCTACCAGAAGCCGGTGTTCCGCTACATGTACAATCGCCACAAGACACGACAGCCACCCACCCACCTCCGGAGGAACCCCATGCCAACCGCCGTCGACTACATCCGTGACAACCTCGACTTCCTCCACCGCGGCTTCCGGCAGGCGCCCGAAGGCCTCGGCGAAGGCGAGCTCCACTTCATCCCCATCGGCCAGACGCACTCCGTCGCATGGGTCATGTGGCACGCAGCACGCATCGAAGACTTGTTCATCAACCGCATCTTCCAGGGACAGCAGGAAGAATGGGCCGCCGGGAACTGGGCCCAAAAGACCGGCCTCCCCGACAAAGGCTTCGGCACCGGCCAGTCCACGGAAGAAGCAGCCGAGATCGAAATCCAGGACCTCGAAGCCTTCAACACCTACCGCGAAACCGTCATCAAACAGGCCGAAGCCTTCTTCGATACCCTCACCGACGACCAGCTCGAACGCGAAGTGAAGCTGGGCGACCGCACCGAACAGCTCGGTGAGTCCATCAACCTCCACCTCGTCACCCACCTGAACGGGCACCGCGGCGAAATCAATCTCCTGCGCGGGATGATGGACTACCCGCCGGTGATGCCAAACCGCGGGGGATAGCGCGCCTCCTACCGTGCTACGGCACGGCGGCTAAGCTGGAGGCGGGCCCGCGGGCCCGCCTATGCTCGACTACATCTGGAAGGCCGCCGTCACCTGGTTCATCGGCTTCGCACCCCAGTTCGAAGTCTATATCGCTGTCCCCGCCGGCATCGCCATGGGGATGGACTACTTCTCCGCCGTGCTCTGGGCGGTCATCGGCAACTTCACCGCCGTCCCCATCGTGCTCACTTTTTTCGCGCAGATCCGGCGCATCTCCTGGCTGAGCAACCTCATCGACCGGCGTTACTCCGAAAAGAACCAGGAACGGCTCAACCGTTACGGGCCATGGTTTGTCGTCCTCGCAACCCCGATGGTCGGCATCTGGATCGTCGCCGTCATGGCGCGCATCGCCGGGATGAACCACGCCGTCCTGCTCGTGTCATCGCTCGTGAGCATCATCTTCTACGGCGTCCTCGTCGCCGTCCTGCTCCACTTCGGCATCGCGTTCTTCACGTAGTGGATGAGGGTGAGGACCGCCGGGAGAAGGAGGAAGTGATGCCGACGAGAAACGATGGTACCGCATATGGTACTATCACCCGTGAGCGTAGCTGGCAGTGACCAGGCGCGAAAAGATCGTCGCCCGGATCCTGGCGAGGCCACCGGAAGCGCTCTCTTCAGACGTCCGTGCGCTCCTGGAAGAATTCGGCTACGAGCAGGCGCGCCAGTCTGGGAGCCACGTTGTCTTCCGGCGACGCGGGGAACACCGCATCACGGTCCCGCTTGTGCAGGGACGGCGGGTGAAACGCCGCTACCTCGAAGAGATCATCCGCCGCCTTGGGCTGGAGGAAAACAATGACAACAGCGGCTGAGACAGGGCAGACGCCCCTCGAGTACTACCTCTCGCTTGCCTACCCCTTCGAAGCCGCCGCCGATAAAGACGGCGGCTGGGTCGTTACCTTTCCGGATCTCCCCGGATGCATGACGCAGGCCGACAGCATGGACGAGCTCGCGGACATGGCCGAGGACGCGCGCCGCGCCTGGATCGAATCGGCCTACGAAGATGGGGACGTCATCCCTCTGCCCTCATACCCTCCCGCCTACAGTGGGAAGTTCAACGCCCGTCTCCCGAAGTCGCTCCACCAGCAGGTCGCCGAAGCGGCCGAGCGCGAAGGGGTGAGCCTCAACCAGTACGTAACGGCTGTCCTTGCCGGCGCCGTCGGATACGGCCAGCCATCGATGTGACGAGTACGGCGGCAAGCTCCCCATCACCCCGCCGAAGCACGCCGCAGCCGGTCGTCGATCGCCAGCCCGGCGCCCTCACGTGAGAAGCCGCGCGCATAGATGACCTCCACCCCCGCAGCGTCCAGCGACCGCAGCGCCGCAAACAGCCCCCGCGCCACCTGCTCCAGGTCCCCCTGCGGGCCCGGGCGTTCGACCACGATCCCTTCATCCTCGATGCCCGGCGCATCTCCCTCGGCCAGCAGCATCCCCAACCGGGCGCCACTGGCCGCCGCCTCGCGTGCCATTGTCACCAGCTCCTCGACCGTCGCATCCGGGCCGTAGACCAGCCGTGCGCGCGGCGCATAGTGCCGTTCGAGCATCCCGGGGGACGAAGGCCCGGAGGATTCGCGTTCACGGCGCGCGACCGGCCGTCCCAGCACCTCCTCCAGCCGCTCCACGGTAACCGCGCCCGGCCGCAGCAACGTCACCGCCTCGCCTTCGACGGCGACCACGGTTGATTCAATGCCCGCCGTCGCCGGCCCGGCGTCCAGCACCATGTCGATGCGCCCGCCCAGGTCGTCCAGCACGTGAGCAGCCGTCGTCGCCGACGTGCGCATGAAGCGGTTCGCGCTGGGCGCCGCCACAGGAACGCCGGCCGTGGCAATCAGCTCCAGCGCGACCGGGTGCGATGGCATGCGCACCGCCACCGTGTCGCGCCCCGCGGAGACCGCCGGGGCGACACCCTCGGCGCGCGGCAATACCAGCGTCAGCCCGCCCGGCCAAAACGCATCGGTAAGCTGCCGCGCGAGCGGCGGCACGTCACGCGCCACCGTTCCCACGGCGTCCGCATCGGCAATGTGCACGATGAGCGGGTCGTCGGGGTCGCGCTCCTTCGCCGCGAAGATCCGTTGCACCGCCGCGTCATCAAGCGCGTTCGCCCCCAGCCCATAGACCGTTTCGGTTGGAAAGGCCACCAGCCCCCCGGCGCGCAGAAGCACCGCGGCATCCTCGATCACGGCGGGGTCCAGCGCGGCCGCGTCGACCTCCACCACGCGCGTCTCGATGTGGGGATGCGCGGACATCGGCGCTATGCGGTCACCGCCTGGCGGTCGCGCTTGGCAACGCCCTCGCGGACCAGCGGGATGAGCTCCTTGCCGTACTCGCGCGCGTCGTTCAGCGGGTCGAACCCGCGGATGAGCAGCGTCGTCACGCCGATGTCGTAGTAGTCCAGCAGCGCCTCGGCGACCTGCTCCGGCGTACCGACCAACGCGGTCGTGTTCCCCGGCGCGCCGGTCGCCTTCGCGATGGGCATCCACAGCCGCTTGTCGTGGATTTCGGACTCCTGGGCGAAGCGCAGCAGCCGCCGCGACCCTTCCGCCTCCGGCCGCGCCGAATCCCCGGCGAGCGGGCTGCCGCCGCCAGAGGCTTCGACCGCCTCCAGGATGTGGTGCGCACGGTCCCACGCTTCCGATTCCGTCGGCGCAATGATCGGTCGCAACGAGACGCTGAAGCTCGGGCTACGGCCATGCTTCGCCGCCTCTGCACGCACCTCCACCATCTTCTCCTTCACCGCCGCCAACGGTTCGCCCCAGAGCGCGAAGCAGTCGCAATGTTTCGCGCCCACGGGCAACGCGGCCGGGGACATCCCGCCGAAGTACAACGGGATGGACGGCTGCTGCACCGGCTGCACGTCCGAACGTGCCCGCTCGAGCTGGTAAAACTCGCCGTCATAGTCAAAAGCTTCCTCGCTCTCCCAGGCTTTCCGCAGGATCTCCAGGTATTCATCCGTGCGCCGGTAGCGCGAATCGTGGTCCAGGAAGTCGCCGTCCCGGCGCTGCTCGGCGTCGCTGCCACCCGTGATGATGTGCAGCGACAACCGCCCGTCCGTGAAGCAGTCAAAGGTCGCCGCCTTGCGCGCGGCAAGCGTCGGCGCAACGAAGCCGGGCCGGTGGGCGATGAGGAACTTCAGCCGCTCCGTGTGCATCGCGGCATACTGCGCCACCTGGAACCCGTCCGCCGAGGTCGACGAATACCCCACGAGCACCTGGTCGAACCCCGATTCCTCGTGTGCGCGGGCAAAGTCGACCAGGAAGTCGGGTGCGATACCTCCGCCAATCACGTGCACAGACGCGCCCGGAGCGCCGTCGGGCTTCACGCCGATCATGCCGATGAGCTCAAGGGGCATACCCAAACCTCGCGACGGAAAGCTTTCCTCATCATACGAGACACGTCGAGCCGTGGCTCAGCGCCCGGCTTGCCGGCCGGCAGCCGCGACCACCTCATCACCGCCAAGGCGCGCAACCAGCCCGAGCACGCCCGGGACTACCATCGCGATGCCCGCCGGCGCCCAGGCAACAGCCCCTATCCCGGCGATATTCCCCAGGAGCGCGCCCAGTGCAAGGACCACCACGCCGGCAACGCCGATCGCGCCCCACGTCCGCGCCGTGCCACCACGCCAGCGCACCACCAGCTTGATGCCGATGATCGCGATGCCCGCCGCAAGAGCAGCCCTCACTCCGACTGGTCCGAAGGCCGCACCGGCAATGATCAACGCCGGGCCTGCGAGCAACATCAGGACCGGGCCCGTGCTCATCGACCCGGCGTCTTCAATGATTGGGCGGCACGAAGTCATATCGCTATTCTAACCGCGCACAAAGCCGATTTGCCGGTCACGTCGCGCCCGTGAGCCCGTTGTCCCGGATGACGTCCGCATAGAACCGCGCGCTCGCCTTCGGTTTTCGCTCCAGCGTCTCGTAGTCCGTGTACACCAGCCCAAACCGCTTGCTATAACCAAAGGCCCACTCGAAGTTGTCCATGAGCGACCACGCATAGTAGCCGCGCACATCGCAGCCCGACTCGATCGCGTCGTGCAGCCCGGCGAGGAACCCGCGCATCAGCTCGATCCGCTTCTGGTCGTTCAGCATGGCCGCCTCGGTGCCGTCCTCATCCCCGCGACCGTTCTCGGTGATGTAGATGGGCGGGCTGTCGTATTCCTTCGAAACCCACCGCACGAAATCCCCAAGCGAATCCGGGGCTTCCTCGTAGCCCATCGGTTGCACCGGGAGCGTTGGCTCGGCGAAGCGGAAGCCGATGGGCCGCCGGTCCGCCATCACCACCCGCCGCGAATAGTTGTTCACGCCCAGGAAGTCCGTCGGGGTTGCGATGGTGGGCAGATCCCCCGGTTCGATCGGGAACGGCGCACCGCGCTCCGCATAGAACTTGTGCACGGACGCCGGGTATCCGCGGCCATAGATCGGGTCGTGGAAGAGCCGCGAGTCGAAGTCCCGCGCCAGCTCACACGCCGCCAGGTGCTCGGAGCTCTCGTCGTACGGCTCGTAAGCAGTGTTGGCGTTGGTGATACCAATCTCGCCGGGCATATCGAGCTCGCGGAACATCTCCACCGCCTTGCCGTGCGCCAGCAACAGGTGGTGAATGACCCGCGCGTTCACCTCGTGGCTGCGGATGCCCGGCGCCAGCACCCCGGCAAGGTGTCCGAGCTGCGAGACGATGAGCGGCTCGTTGAGCGTGACCCACCGGTGCACCCGGCCCCGGAACCGCTCGAAGAGGGTGCGCGCGTAGGTTTCGAAATGTTCGACGATGTCGCGATTGGCCCAGCCCCCTCGGTCCTGCAGCGCCTGCGGCAGGTCCCAGTGGTAGAGCGTCATCATCGGGTCGATGCCGGCGTCAAGCAGGCCATCGACCAGCCGGTCATAGAACGCAAGCCCTTCCTCGTTGAGCGGCCCGCCCCCGAAGGGGTAGACGCGCGGCCATGCGACCGAGAACCGGTACGCCTGCAGCCCCAGGTCCCGCATGAGCGCGATATCTTGGTCCACCCGGTGGTAGTGGTCACACGCGACCTCGCCCGTGGCGCCGTCGCGGACCCGCCCCGGCTGGCGGCAGAATGTATCCCAGATGGACTGTCCGCGGCCGCCTTCGTTCGCCGCTCCTTCGATCTGATACGCAGCCGTGGCCGCACCCCAGAGGAAGCCTTCAGGAAACTGCATACTCGCCATGCGCACCTCCTGCCCGCGTTGGCGCGTCATGATACGCAATCGTCCCCGCAGCATGTCCCCAGCCACCCCCCTGCGATAGTATGGCCCCGGTAGCGGGCCGCAGCGCGCGCCTGCGCCCGCCGGTACCGCCTGGCAGGCAAGCAGGACACCGTCACTGGAACTGCGGAGGAACACCAATGCGACACACCGTCACGGTTTCCCGCACCGGCAAGGTTCGCATCCCGGGCGACCTCCTTGCTTCGCTCGGCATCGGCCCCGGTGACCGGGTCGAAATCGGCCAGGAAGGCGACCGGCTCGCCCTCAGCAAACGTTCGCTCCTTTCCCTCCACGAACTCCGCGGCGCCGCCGCGGAAACGAATACGCAGGGCACAACGCGACCAGCTAACACGGAGGAAACATGAAGCAAGCACCAACATGGTTCGTTACCACGGACGTGTTCTTGACCTATCTGACCCAGCCCGACTCACCACGAGCGGATGACATCCTGCACCTCTTCGAGGCGGCCGAACACGACAAGGTGCAGCTCAAGACATCCGAAGCGGTGCTCGGCGAGTTACTCGACGCCCTGCAGTCGCCCGACGCCGGCGGAAAGAGCCGGGACGAGGCGGCGACGATTGTCACGTCCATCCTCGGGCTCGAAGGCCTGCGCGTCGGCGGGCGCAAGCGCGTCGCCGAAGCGCTCGTACTCTACGGCCAGACACCCCTCTCCTTCGCCGACTGCATCGCCGCAGCCCGCTCCCGGAAGCGTGGGATCGAGGGCGTCTCCAGCTACAACCGCGTGTTTGACGAGGTGCCCGGCATCACGCGCCGCGAACCTGGCAGCACTGTCTGACCGCGCGGGGACCACCAGCCCCCGCGGCCCTCGTGACCAACCGCCCCGCAGCCTTGCACGCATCCAGTAAACTGAAAGAGATACTCCACGGATGCGGTGGCGATTGCCTATCTCGTCGACTACAGACTTCCGGATTGTTGTCTCCGCTGGCTGCGGGCCCCGCCGCGCAATGGTAGTGCCTGCATGAACACCGGCCAGCGCCCCGCGCCACAAACCGTCGGCGTCCTCGCACTGCAGGGCGACTTCCGCGAGCACTGCGAAATGCTCGGCCGCATGGGTCATCACGCATACGAAATCCGCAGGCCCGACCAGTTGCGCGACCTGGATGCCCTCATCATCCCGGGCGGCGAAAGCACGACCATCGCCCGCCTCATCGAGGGCAACGGCTTCCTCGAACCCCTTCGCGACTTCTGTGCGAGCGGGCGGCCCACCTGGGGCACCTGTGCCGGCGCCATCCTCATGGCAAAGCACGTCGACAATCTCGACCGGCCCGGCATCGAAACGATGGATATCCGCGTGCGCCGCAACGCCTTCGGACGCCAGGTCAACAGCTTCGAAGCCGACCTCGACATCAAAGGTGTCGAGGGGGCGCCCTTCCACGCCGTCTTCATCCGTGCGCCGCTCATTGAAGAGACCCTGCCGCCGGCTGGCGCCATCGCCACCCTGGAAGACGGCACCATCGTCGCCGCGCGGCAGGACAACCTGCTCGCGACTTCGTTTCACCCGGAGATCACGGGCGATAGCCGCCTGCACGCATACTTCCTCACCATCGGCCGGGGCCCGGGCAAGAAGACCCTCCGCGTCGAAAACGGCGACGGGCTCCCGCGCGAACTCGACCCATTCCTGGACGGGAACGGCCGGCTGGCGCAGTGGCCCGTGAAGCAATCGCTCCAGCGCGCGTTCATCGAACACCTCGCCGGCGCCTTCGAACCCGGGCGGAGCTATACCGAACCTGAGGTCAACGACCTCCTCGCGGCCCACCACACCTTCCGCGACCCCGCACTGCTGCGCCGTCTGCTCTACGATTGGGGGTACCTGGAGCGCCAGTCCGACGGCCGCGCCTACTGGCGCCCGGGAAGCGACACTGCCAGCAAATCCGGCGTCCCGCCGGGGGAGCTGCAACGATGACCGGTCAGCACACCGAAGTCCTCTCCCCGCTCAATGTCGCCGCACTCTGGCCGCAACTGCGCCGCCTGTCCACGGAAGTCATCGCCACCCGCCCAACGGACCCGCTGCACCTCCGCGCCGGCCTCGCCGCGACAGGCGTCGGCAACCTCCCGCTCATGCCCCGCACCACGGTCATCGGCCTGCGCGACGGGCTCACCTACCACGGCATCGTGGTCTGCCGTCAGCTCGCGGGCGGCGCCGCCTGGGAAGCGGTTTCCCTGCGCATCCAGCGCGACAAAGACGACGAAACCGTTGAAGCGCTCCTCCAGGCCGCGGCCGGCGCCGCCGCTGAACGAGGGGGGCGCACGCTGTTCGTCCGCTACGCCGACGGCATCCCCTACGAGGACACGTTCCGCAAGGCAGGCCTCATCGCTTACGCGCGCGAGCAGCTCTTCGCCCCGCCACAGGATGAGGAAGACGAAGCCGCCCCGGGCACACCGTTCCGCCCCGCAGGCCGCGCCGACCGCCCCGGCGTTTTCCGGCTCTATTGCCACGCCATGCCCGAAGTCATCCGCCGCAACGAAGCCATCACCCAGCAGGAGTTCCGCGCCGTCCTCGACCTCCGCGGCTGCACGAGCGAATACGTGCTCGACAACGAGGTCGATGGCCTCGACGGCTGGGTCGGCGCGGGAGAAAGCGAAGCACATCTGATGGTGCTCGGGCCAGGCTCGGCCCGGTCGGCAGTGGACCTCGTTCGCGCAATCCTGCCCGCATCAGGCACGCTGGTAGTGTGCGAACATCAGGAGTCTGCCCTCCATATTGCATCCGAGGCAGGCTTCGCACCCCTCGGTATCCGCGTCCTCGCAGCACGGCGTCTCGCCGCGCTCAACCCGCTCAAGGAGGCACTGGCGGTCCCGGCCACCCCCCGGGTGCCCAATTAGTAGACCAACATGACCGATCTCTTCAGCTCTGGACCAAACCAGCAGATCGTCACCGATGACCTCGACCTCATGCTCGAAGCGCTCCCCCCGCGTATCCAGGAGCAGCTTCAGACAGCCGAGCGGCGGGAGTCCCTGCTCGAAGTCGTGCTCGACCTGGGCAGGCTGCCCGAAGCACGCTACCCCGGACGCGAAGTCATGCTCAGCCACAGCGAGGTCACTGATGAAGACCTTGATTATGTCATCGATCACATCGGTGAGTTCGGCCAGGACAACCGCGCCGGCATCGAGCGCACCCTCCACCGCATCTCCTGCATCCGCAACCGGCGTGGCCGCATCATCGGCCTCACCTGCCGCGTCGGCCGCGCCGTGTACGGCACCATCAGCGTCATCAACGACCTGGTGATGGGCGGCAAGTCCATCCTGCTCCTGGGCCGCCCCGGCGTCGGCAAGACCACCATGCTCCGCGAGGTCGCCCGCGTCCTCGCCGACGACGCGAACAAGCGCGTGGTCATCGTCGACACCTCGAACGAGATCGGCGGCGACGGCGACATCCCCCACCCCGCCATTGGCGGCGCCCGCCGGATGCAGGTCGCGACACCGGCACTCCAGCACGCGGTCATGATCGAAGCCGTCGAAAACCACATGCCCGAGGTCATCGTCATCGACGAGATCGGGACCGAGCTCGAAGCACAGGCCGCCCGCACCATCGCCGAGCGCGGCGTCCAGCTCGTCGGTACAGCCCACGGCACCGAGCTCAACAACCTGATGCAAAACCCCACGCTCGCCGACCTCATCGGCGGCATCCAGTCCGTCACCCTCGGCGACGAAGAGGCGCGGCGCCGCGGCACCCAGAAGTCCATCCTTGAACGGAAGGCGCCACCCACTTTCGACGTCGTCGTCGAGATCCAGAGCTGGCAGCAGGTAGCCGTGCACCCCGATGTCGCCGAGACGGTCGACAACACACTGCGCGGCTGGCCCGCACCGCCCGAACTCCGCTACCTGGACGAAAGCGGCGCCGTGCAGACCATGTCCGGGGAGATGGCCGAAACCGCATTCGAGCGCAGCCGCGACGACGGCCAGGAAGAAACCTCGGTCATGCAGCCGCGCGAGCCCGGCCCCATCCACCTCTACCCCTTCGGCATCTCGCGCCAGAAGCTCGACCACGCCGCGAAGGGGCTCGGGCTCGATGTCCGGCTCGTCGACGATATACGCCAGGCGGAAGCGGTGGTGACCCTGCGTTCCTACCTGCGCCGCAAGCCACAGGCGCTCCGCGACGCCGAGCAGCGCAACCTCCCCGTCTACGTCATCAAGAGCAACACCAGCTTCCAAATGGAACAGGTGCTCCTCCAGTTCCGTCCCGATGTGAAAAACGGCGGCAAACCCAACGGCCCGCGGCGCGACCCCATGTCCGACGTCTTCCGCGCAACCGAGGACGCCATCGCACGCGTCCTGGACGAAGGCCGCCCGGTCGAGCTCGAACCGGCCAACAGCTACGTCCGCCGTGTCCAGCACCAGATAGCCGGGCGCTACAACCTGGAAAGCCGGAGCCAGGGCAAAGAGCCCATGCGGCGGGTACGCATCATGCCCACACCCGCTGGACCCGGGGCGCGACGGTGAGCGAACGCTACCGCGGCCACTTCATCGTCCTCGAAGGCGGCGAGGGCGCCGGGAAGACAACCCTCGCCCGCTCCCTCGCCGAACGCTTCCGCGAAACCGGCCGCGAAACCGTCCTCACCCGCGAACCGGGCGACACCGTCGCTGGAGAGAAGGTGCGCGAACTCCTCCACCTCGAGCTTTCGCCCTGGAGCGAGGTCTTCGCCTTCCTCGTCTCCCGCGCACAGCTCGTCACTACCGTTATCCGGCCCGCGCTCGAACGCGGCGACATCGTCATCTGCGACCGCTACGAAGCCAGCACCTACGCCTACCAGGGCTGGGGACGCGGGCTCGACTTCGACGAACTGGAGCGCGTGAACCGCCTCGCCACCGGCGGCCTCGAACCCGACAGCGTCCTCTACCTGGACCTCCCGCCCGCAACCGGCCTCGAACGCAAGCACGGCGAAGCCGACGCGCTCCGCACCGGCCAGGAAGAGCTCGCGTTCCACGAACGCGTCCGCGCCGGCTACCTGTTCCTCATGGAAGACGCACCCCCCGGCCGCTGGCATCGCCTCGACGCCACCCAAGCCCCCGAATCCGTCGCCACCGCCGCCTGGGAGGCGCTGGGCGGCTAAACGTCCTCGTCAAAGTAGTCGCTGTCGAGGGCCTTCACCTCGTAGCTCCGCTGTGTCGCCACGCCGAGCCCCGCATCGAACATCATGCGCGCAAGCTGCCTCCCGTCGATAAGCACGATCCGCTTCTCGATTCGCTCGACGTAGTCCCGTGCATCGTCGGTGAACGTCGACGTGGTGATCATGACGCCCTTCCTCGCCCGGAAGCCCTCCAGGCTGCCCGCGAAGGCCTGGACATCGGGCCGCCCAACCGAGCCCTGCCACCGCTTTGCCTGGACGTAGATGTAGTCGAGCCCGAGCTTGTCCTCCCAGATCACCCCGTCCACGCCGCCGTCCCTGGCGCGCCCAAGCTGTTCCCCAAAGCCACTTGCGCCCCCGTAGCCCAACCGTCGCAAGAAATCTATCACCAGCCGCTCGAAGAACGCCGGGGTTGCGTCGTGGACCTTCGCCAGCAACTCGTCTTCCAGTGCTTCGCGCAGTGCCTCGTAGCCTTCTTCCAGCGTCTCCTCAGGCGTTCGGTGGTCGCCGCTGGTCTCCAGCGCAGCCGGCCCGGCAGCAACCTCGCGCTTCCGCCGTCGCGATGGCTGACTCCGCTGCTTCCACTCAACGAACTCGGGGAAGCGGGTTAGGACGGCATTATCGATGCGCCCATGCCCCTCGTTCAGCAGCGTCGTCCCCCGGTCCGTGATCTGGACAACACCGCGCGCCGGTGCACGCACCGCCCCGGCCTTTTCAAGGTACGTCTTCGCCCAGTGGACGCGGCTGTTGAACACCGGTGTCCGGCCGGAGGGCAGCAACGCAGCCAGGTCCTCCTCGGAGAGGTCGAACCGGCCGACAAGCCGCTCCCGCACATCGCGGATACGGTAGTCGCCGCCATCACGCACTTCTTCCAGCAACGGCAACATCAGCGATTCATAGTCCGGAATAGCCATCGGCCCAGATCCTACCCCGCCGCCTACGCCTGCCCAACCGCGTCACTCACCCGGCGTTCCGCCACAGGGCCAATCTCCGACGCAACCTCCAGCGCGCCCCGTCGCGCAGCTTCGGCTGCTGCCTCCGCGCCCAGGCCCGCCACCCCGTGCACCGCCCGCGCACCGCGCACCACCCCTACCGCAGCGGCCGTCACGTCCGCGCCCGCCGCGGCAGCCTCGCGCACCCCGTCGCGCGAGGCTGCCGCGATCAGTTCCCCGCCCGGCGCATTCCCGTTCTCCACCACGTCGATCACGTGCGCCTGCGCCGCGTTCATCACCGATTCCGCGGTCAGTGCCGCAAGGTCCGCCGCCGCAACCTGGTCTTTCGGACCCGAAAGCGTACGCCACAGGAGCCCTCCGAGCGTCGCCGCGACCGTTATCCCCAGCGCCGCCGAGCCAAGCAGCAGCCGCCGGTGGCCATCCCACGACCGGCCGCGACGCTGCAACAGCTCCTGCACACGCTTGCTCGGCTCCATCGGCCACTCCTTCCCGGTTCGCATCCTACGCGCACGCCCCCGCTCACACGACCAGGGAGACCCCGATTGCCACCAGCCCCAGGGGCGGAATCACCCGGCCGAGGTAGATGATCCAGGCGCCGTGCACCACAAACGGCCCGATGCGTCGCCGGCCCGAACGCATGGAGCGCACCAGCCGTGGCGCCGGCATTCGCCAGGCAATCAGGGCCGACCCCAGCAGCCCCACGGCCACGACAACGCCTGAACCCATCAGCCGGTCGACCACCTCGAGGAACGGTTCGCCATCGACCGACAGCCCGGCCGCCGTATAGCTCAACGCGGACGGCACACCCAGCAGCACGATCAGCCCGACAACCACCGCCGCGGCGAGCCGCGGGTTGAAATGGAACTCGTCCCGCACGGCGGCCCCCGCCACCGCCGCACCACCGATGCACGAAGTGAACGCCGCCACGAAAAGCAGCACGAAGAACACAATCCCCACCACCGCACCGCCCGGCATGTCGCCCAGGATCTCGGGGAACGCCGTGAAGGCCAGCTCGGCGCCCGCATCCGGCGCGATGCCGAAAGTGAACACGATGGGGAAGATCATCAGGCCCGCGACAAGCGACACCCCCACGTTCGCCCCCGCGAGCGCCGCCGAAGACCGCAGCATGTTCAACCCGGCGGGACTGTAACTGCCGTACGCGATGAGAAAGCCCTGCCCGATGCCCATCTGGTAGAATGCTTGGCCTGCCGCAGCGCGCCACGTCGCACCATCGAACAGGTGCCCGGCATCCAGGCCAAAATAGAACCGGGCCGACTCGCCGGCCCCATCGAGCGTCTGCGCATACACAGCCAGCGCGATGACGGAGACCCCCAGCAGCGGCACCAGCACCCGGCTTGCCGACTCCACCGCCCCCACACCACGCAGCAGCACCAGGAACACGACAAGCCCGGTGACCAGCAGCAGCCACAGCGAAGCCATCCCAGCGGTGAACTCGGGGAACGCCCGTACCTCCTGCCGCAGGGCGTCAGCCGCATAGCCCAGCGTCCAGCCCGAGATCACGAAGTAATAGCTCATCAGCACCACGGTCACGCCCGCGATGCCCCACCCCAGCATCGCCCCACCGCGCCCCGCGACGTACCGGAACAACCCCACTGATGACGATCGCAGAAGGTAGCCGGTGCTCGACTCCAGCGTCGCGAAGGGGATGGCCACCAGGACGATGCAGACCAGGTACGCGAGGATGAACGAGCCCCCGCCGTATTCACCCACCAGGTAGGGGAACCGCCAGATGGCCCCCAGCCCCACCACGCCGGCGACAGCCGAAATAAGGTACGCGCGGCCCGAACTCCACACCGGCCGCGGGCGCACCGCCGCCTCGCCGATGCGGCTCAGCAGCTCCGATGACGCCTCTGGCTCACGTTTGCCCACGCATCCCCGCTTATCGGACGTTTGAAGGAATTGCCCGCTTCGCCACGACCGTACCGCCCGGCACACCTCCCGGCCATCCAGCGGGTGCGAACACACGGCGCATGGCCCCTACAATCGCCTCATGCCTTCAGACCAGCCGCGGCTCGCCGCCCGCTGCCGCTACCTCCGCATGACCATGGGCAACTCGCCCGAAGAAAGCATCGTCAACCTCTGCCAGCACATCGTCCGCGACGGCATGCGCTGCGTGGGGCCCTTCCTGGATGACCACGAGACCGACTGCGGTCTCTGGGAAGAAAACGCCGGGGCAACCCTCCGCGGCTAAACGCATCCTCCGCAGCCGTGCCTGCGCTACACTCAAAGACAATGCGCAGCCGCCGACGCCTGCTCGTGCGCCACCACCGGCACGCCGGCGCACCGCGCCGCCGTGAGCCCTTCTCGCTGCGCGCCCTCTTCACCCCCCGCCGCCTCAAGACCGGTGTGGTCGCGCTCGCCATCGCCGCTGTCGTTGGCGTCGCAGGACTCCACCATCACGGCGATCGCTACGCCAGCCTCCGCGTCATCGACGACAGCGGGAACGACTGGCACATCCCCGAATGGCGCACCAACAGTGGCGGCGGCCAGCCGATCCCGCCCGTCGATTCCGGCAGCTTCCGGTTCGAACTCTCCAACGCCAACGCCGAACCGCACGACCTGGTCCTCGTCCGCACCGAACGCGACCCGGCGGACCTGCCTGTCCGTGGCCACCGGGTCGACCTCACGACCGCAGGAGACGTCATCGGCGAAATCGAACCACTCCCGCCCGGCGACAGCGCCGCCACCGACGCGATCCCGCTCGACAGCGGCAGCTATGTGATCCTCTGCAATGTCCCCGGCCACTACGAAGAAGGGATGTACTACGAGCTGCTCGTCCGTTAGCTCGCGCCCCGCTGCCGCGCCGCTTCCAGTCCCTGCGACGATGCCCGGCGCCGCAGCGCCACCCACAACACCACCAGCCCCGCAAACAGCCCGACACCCGCCGCGGCCAGCAGCATCGTTGACGTCGACGCCCCCAGCGACATCGCGAACGTCCGCGTGTTCGTCACGAGGATGGTCGCCCCCACCAGCACGCCGAGCAGGTGCGGCGGAATGTGCCGCGCAAACCACGCCCCTGCGGGCGCCACCGCCATCCCACTTACCATGAGCGCCGCAACCCACGACCACGTAATCCCCGAAAGGCCCAGCGCAATCATGAACCCGGCTGTGGCCGCGAGCGTCGCCGGCGCCTCGCCCGCGTTGACACATCCCACCACCTTCCGGGGCTCAACCGGGAGCTTCGCCATCCACACCGACATGTTGATCGGCCCCCAGCCGCCACCACCCGAGGCATTGAAGAAGCCCGCGACCAGGCCGACCGGGTGCGCCGTCCTGCGAGCCAGCATCCCCACCGCTGGCACCCGCGCCTGCGTCCCGGCAAAGCGCAACAGGATCACCGCTCCCAGCACGAAGAGGAACATGGTCACAAACGGCCGCGCGATATCGGCCGAGACCACCGAAATGAGCACAGCGCCCGCAAATCCACCCGCCGCGCCGGGAAGCGCCAGCGCCACCAGGAACTTCCGGTCGATGTTTCCAAACCGCCAGTGCGCCGCGCCCGAGGCCGCCGTCGTCCCGATCTGGGCGATGTTCACCGTCGCAGACGCCTGCGCGGGTGGCACGCCGAGCCCGAGCAGCATCGTCGTCGTGATCGTGCCGTATCCCATGCCCATGGACCCGTTCACAAGCTGGGCCATCACTGCCACCAGGACTATCTGTAGAAGCTCCACGAAGCGCCCCGGGCGGTCGAATTGTCGAGTAAATCAGTCACCTTACTCAACAATGTTCAAGTCTCGCGGCCCCCACGCGGTGTGTCAACTTGCGCCGCACAAAGAAAGGGCCCCGCACCGGGGGTGCGGGGCCCGCATGAGCTCGATAGAAGACTGCTGCCTAGGCGCGTACGCCGGCGGCCGAACCTTCCAGCATGCCCATAAGCCGGCCACGGACGATCTCTTCGGCCTCGCTCATCATCCGCTGGATCAGCTCCGCGTTGCTGGGGATGTCGTCGATGAGACCCTGCGCCTGGCCCGCCGACCACACGCCGCCGTCAACGTCGCCATTCTCCATTACGTTCGCCCGGCCGCGCTGGCCCGACGCCAGGTGGGCGATGTCCTCGAAGGTCGAGTCCGGCCGCGCGGAGACCTCCAGGATCTCGTCCGAAACCGCATTCTTCGCCACGCGCGCCGTGTTCTTGAACTTGCGGTAGATGAGGTTCGTCTGGCGCTCGTCGTTGAGGACGATCTGGCGCTTCACGTTCTCGTGGATCGGCGCCTCGGTCGTCGCCATGAAGCGCGTCCCCATGTTCACCGCATCGGCGCCCAGCGCGAGCGCGGCGACCATGCCGCGTGCGTCCGCGAAGCCGCCACTGGCAATGATCGGGATGCTCACCTTGTTCGCCGCCGCCGGGATGAGCACCAGGCCGGGCACGTCGTCTTCGCCCGGGTGGCCCGCGCACTCAAAGCCGTCGATGCTGATGGCGTCGACGCCCAGCTTCTCCGCCTTGAGTGCATGCCGGACCGCCACGCACTTGTGGATGACCCGCACGCCCGCCGCGTGGAACGACGGCAGGTGAGGCTCCGGGTTGCTCCCGGCCGTCTCCACGATCTTGATGCCACTGTCGATGATCGCGTCGCGGTACTCGTCGTACGGCACCGGGTTGATCGTCGGCAGGATGGTGAGGTTCACACCGAATGGCTTGTCCGTCATCTCCTTGCAGCGCTGGATTTCCTTCCGGAGATCCTCCGGCGTCGGCTGCGTGAGCGCCGTGAGAAACCCGAGTGCGCCCGCGTTGGCGACCGGCGCGATGAGGTCGGCCGTGCCGACACCCGTCATCCCGCCACAAACGATTGGATGCTCGATCCCGAACTCTTCGGTGAATCGCGTTTTGAACATGCGTCCCCTTTACTTTTTCGCTTCGTTGTTCTGCACCACCCGCCCCGGCGCGTACAGTGCTTACGCTGGCCATCCTGGCAGGCGCAGATACGCACGATGACCGGGGCGGGGGAATGTTGCCAATTACGCTATCACAGGATAATGCAGAACATCACAACGACCACGCCCCGGCATCATCACGTCAGGTCCAGGATCCACGTCGCCAGGGAGAAGTACACGAACAGGCCGGTGAAGTCCTTGATCGTCGTCAGCAGCGGGTTCGAACCCGGCGCATGGTCCAGCCCCAGCTTCACCAGCAGCCACGGCAGGAAAAAGCCCAGGAAGGACGCCAGCGTGATCGTCACAAAAAGCGCAATGCCGACGGCGAGCCCGAGCTCGGGGACGTTGTTCGGCATGCCCTGCCATACCCACGCGACAAGCCCGGCGGCCGTACCGAGCAGCAGGCCAATCGTCGCGCCAACCCGCATCTCGCGAAAGATGTGCCGCACAATCCGGCCCTCTTCGATGTGCCCCAGCGCCAGCGCCCGGGCGAAGATCGTCGTCGACTGCGTGCCAACGTTCCCGCCCATGTCCATGATCATGGGGATGAAGATAGCCAGCGCGGTCACTGCTTCCAGCGTCGACTCGAACTGATCGATCAGGCCGCCGACGAGCACGCCACCCACGAGCGTGATCGCCAGGAAGCCCATCCGCACGCGCACCGGGTAGAGGATGCTGCCCCCGGTGAGCCGCTGGCTGCGCACCGCATCGGTTGACACCACCGGGTCGCCAATGCCCGCCATCCGGTATTCGCTCTCCGACGTCTCACGCTCAACAATGTCCATCGCGTCGTCGACCGTCACCGCGCCGACAAGCCGCTCTTCGCGGTCGACGACCGGCAGCGATGCGAGGTCGCGGCGCTGGAGCAACCGCACGGCTTCATCCTGCGGGTCTGTCCCGTAGACGCGGATATCAGCATCCTCCACCAGCTCGGTGATGGGCGTTTCCGGCGCAGCCTTCACGAGCTCCGCCAGGTGGACCAGTCCGCGGTAACGCCGCGTCGCGTCCACTACGAAAACCGTCGTCAGGTGCTCATGGTCGAGCTGCGACCGGCGGACTGCGGATGTCGCGTCCGCCGCGGTCCCCGTGTCGCGGACCGCGACGTAGTTCGGGCTGATGATTCGGCCAACGGCGCCCTCGGGGAAATTCAGCAGCCGCGTCACAACCTCGCGGCTCCCTGGGGCCAGCGCTCCGATCAGCCGCTTCGCCACCTTTGCCGGCATTTCGTCGAGCAGCCGCGCACGGTCGTCCGGGTCGAGCTCCTCGAGGATGCTCACACTCTCCGAGCGGCTCAGCCCCTCGATAAGTTCAACCTGCTGCTCACCCGTAAGCGATTCGAAGACCTCGATCGCCACGTCCTTGGACAGCAACCGGAACAGGACCCCCTGGTCTGTATCGCTCAGCTCCGGGTCACTGAGCAGCTCGGCAATCTCCCACGGCTCGTGCTGCTCCAGCAGCGTTTTCGCAGCTTCGTGCCTGCGGTCCTCCAGGTATTCGCGGATCGTTTCGAGCATTCTCATCCTCCATTGCGGCGCTGCTGGTGGTTGCCCCCGCGCGCCGCAATGGAGTGGCACGCGCTGCTCAGGCTGGTGCGGAACCCTCCGCGCTGCCGCGCACGGGTGCAACCACCGGTTCGTTCGATTGGGGTCTATGACCGGGTTGCAAAATGGCCTCCTCTCGGTGGCGCGGCGCCCTTGCCCTGCGCCCGCCCCGCGTTGCGGTGGGCAGCAAGGTTCTCCAGGACGCCACTGGCAGTGAGCGCGACGTCGCCTTCCTCCGCCAGTGTCCGGCGGAGGACCGGCCCGTGCCCCTCTCCCGGGCAGGGCTTCCAGATCGCGATGAGATTCGTTCGGGGCATCGCTTCGGCCTCCTCTCGTGGCGCCACGCGC
>SKSF01000144.1 GCA_007118095.1 Dehalococcoidia bacterium | reverse complement strand
GCTCCCGCGGGGTTTGACCGTGCTTACGCAAAAAGGCCGCGCCCGGATGTCCGGGCGCGGCCTTTTGGGTGGGTTGCTCGCGTTCTGCGGGCTTTACCGGTCGCTGATGCCAGGAACCGGGTATGTCCGCGCGAACTCGGCTACTTCCTGGCGGACGGTTTCGCGGACGCCCTCGCCATCCGGGTCGTCGAGCACGCGGTTGATCCATTTCGCCACGCGGCGCATCTCGTCGGTGCCCATCTGCCGCGAGGTGAGCGCCGCGGTGCCGAGCCGCAGGCCGCTCGTGACATAGGCGGAACGCTCGTCGTAGGGGATGGTGTTGCGGTTGGTAATGATGCCGGCGCCCTGGAGCGCGTTCTGCGCCTTCAGGCCGCTGATCCCCTTGGTGTTGCAGTCGGCGAGCAGGAGGTGGTTGTCGGTCCCACCGGAGACGAGCCGCAGGCCGCCTTCCTGGAGCGCTTCGCCGAACGCAACGGCGTTCTCTACCACCTGGCGTGCGTAGTGCTTGAATTCGGGCGACAGCGCTTCGCCGAAGGCAACTGCCTTGGCGGCGATGGTGTGCATGTGGGGCCCGCCCTGCGTGCCGGGGAACACGGCCTTGTCGAGCGCTTCGGCGTGGTCGCTCTTGCAGAGCGCGAGGGCGCCGCGCGGGCCGCGCAGCGTCTTGTGGGTGGTGGTGGTGACGATGTCGGCATGCGGCACCGGGGAGGGGTGGGCGCCGCCCGCGACGAGGCCCGCGATGTGGGACATGTCGGCCATGAGCAGTGCGCCGACTTCCTTCGCGATATCCGCAAAGGCGTCGAAGTCGACGGTGCGCGGGTAGGCGGTCGCGCCGCTGACGATGATTTTCGGCTTCGTCTCGCGGGCGACACGGCGGACCTCGTCCATGTCGACGGTCTCCGTCTCGCGGTCGACCGAGTAGGGGACGAAGTTGTAGAAGCGTCCGCTGAAGTTCACAGGCGAGCCGTGCGTGAGGTGGCCGCCCTGGGAGAGCTCCATGCCCATGATGGTGTCGCCGGGGTTCACAAATGCCAGGTAGGCGGCCATGTTGGCCTCGGCGCCGCTGGTGGGCTGGACGTTGGCGTGTTCCGCGCCGAAGAGTTCCCGGGCGCGGTCGATGGCGAGCGACTCGATGCGGTCGGCGTGCTGGTTACCGGCGTAATAGCGCTTGCCGGGGTAGCCCTCGGAGTATTTGTTGGTGAGGACCGAGCCGGTGGCTTCGAGGACGCCTGCCGAGGCGTAGTTTTCGCTGGCGATGAGCTCAAGCGTTTCCACCTGGCGCGTCTCTTCGTCTTCGATCATTGCAGCGACATCGGGGTCGCGATGGCTCAGTACGTTCATGACTCCTCCGTTGATCGTGACCTTTCTAGGGTACGCTGGCCCGGGCGCTCGGGCGAAATCGGGGCAAGGCTCGCCCGCAGTGGGGCGCGGTGCCGTATATTGGTGGCGATATGCTGGAGCTGACACGACGCCTGGTGACCGCGGCGGAAGGCGGCGACCCTGTGGTGCTTGCCTCCGTGCTCGAACCGGGGCCAAATGAATCGCTGCAACCGGGACACCGGATGCTGGTTGAGCGCTCGGGTGAGCGGATGGGCACGCTCGGCGACGGGGAGCTGGATGAGCTTTTCACCCGGTATGCGCTCGATGCCTTCGACCGGCACGAGACCGAGACCGTCTACGTGTCCGGCGGGGAACTGACCACTCGGCAGGTGGACGGCGCCACGAGCGTGTACGTGGAAGTGGTGGAGGCGAAACCGGTCTTCCTCGTGGTGGGGGCGGGCCACATTGGGCGGTCGCTGGCGAAGATGGCGGACCTGCTCGACTTCCACGTGGCCGTGCTCGATGACCGCGACGACTTCGCCGACCCCGCGCTGCTCCCGGAGGCGGACGAGGTCATCTGTGAGGATTTCGAGAAGGCGCTGGACGAGTTCAAGATCACGCCGAACACGCACATCGTGATGGTCACGCGTGGCCACCGCCAGGATGAGCTCTCCCTGCGGCGGTGCCTTGGCCGTGGGGCGCGCTACCTCGGCATGATCGGCTCGAAACGGCGGACGTCGACCGTGCTGGAACATCTCCGCGACGAAGGGTTCGACCCGGAGGAGCTGGCGAAGGTGCGCACGCCAATCGGGCTCGACATCGGCGCCGAGACGCCCGAGGAGATCGCGGTGAGCATCATGGCGGAGGTCATCATGGTGCGGAACGGCGGCTCCGGGCAGTCGATGTACTACCGGCGCGCCGACCTTCGCACCCCGGCTGGCTGAGGGCCGGGTATGACCGAGCGGGACGTAGCTTCTAGAATGGCCGGGTGGACGGATTTAACGTTACCCATGTCGACGGCCTGCGCAGCCCGGTTGTGCTCATCGCCTTCACCGGGTGGAGCGATACCGGGACTGTCACGACCGATGCTGCAGCACACATCGTAGAGACCTTCGGCGGCGAGTGCTTTTTGAACGTCGACCCGGAGGAGTATTACGTCTTCACCGATACCCGCCCCACGGTGCGTATCGTTGATGGCGGCCGGCGCGAGATTGAATGGCCTCGCAACGAGGTTTATTCGGTGCGCATGCCCGATGCACCGAATGACCTGATCGTGGTGAGCGGCGTCGAGCCGAATCTGCGCTGGCAGACCTTCGCGACGCGCATGGCTGACGCGATCGCGGCCTATTCGCCCTCGCTCGTGTGCACGCTCGTCGCACGCCCCGCGGCCACGCCGCACACCCGCCCGATACCCATCACCGGCTCTTCTGCCGATGCGGAGCTCGCGGCGCGTTACGGCCTCGGGCGGTCCATGTACCAGGGACCCACGGGCCTTGTGGGCGTCCTGCACGACGCGCTGCGCGACCGCTCGGCGCCGCTGATCAGCCTCGCGGCGGGCGTCCCGCACTATCTGAATGTGGCGGAGAACCCGGCGGCGACTATGGCGCTGCTGAAGGCGTTCGGTGGCGTTTCGGGCTTCGAAATCCCCATGGGGGACCTGCCGGAACTCGGTGAACAGTTTATGCAGCGCGTCGAGGAAGCCTCCGCCGGGGACGATCAGATCCACCAGTACGTGCGGACGCTGGAGGAACATTACGGCGAGGACGAGCCGTCGGCAGAACCGCAGGACTTCGAAAGCGAAGATTTGCCCTCGGCGGACGACGTGCTGCGCGACATCGAAGACCTGCTTCGCGGCAGCAACGACGACTGACGTCGCCGCGCCGGGGGCATGTGCAGGCTGGTGACGGGTGAGCGGGGACAATTCACGGCTGGTGTATTCGACCGAAGGCGGGCGGCAGCGCCCGGCGAGCGACAGCAAGGCGCGGCCGAAGAAGGCGAAGCAGGCGCCTGCTTCGGCGGGGCCGCAGGCGCCGGATGACGGCGTCGTGCGTTTGCACCGCGGCAAAGCGGGGAAAGGCGGCAAGGCCGCCACGCTCATCACCGGGCTCCCCGGCAGCGAGGCCGAGCTCGACGCGACCCTCAAGAAGCTCAAGCAAGCGCTGGGGACGGGTGGCTCCCGTGACGGCCGAGTGCTCAGCATCCAGGGGGATCAACGCGAAGCCCTGCGCGAGCGCATCGAAGCGATGGGCCACCGGGTGAAGCTGGCCGGCGGATAGGCCGGCTACAACGCCCGTTCGATGACATGCTCGAAGCAAGCCCCAAGTTTGCCCGCGCATGGAACGAGTCGAACGTGATGGTCAGGCGCGTTCGCCGATCTCCCACACTTCGAGCTGGCGGATAGCAATCCAGGTTGCGCCGACCAGCGCGATGGCCATGCCGACGATGGCCGCGACTTCGCCAAGCTGTGCTGTGAACAGGTCCGGCGGTGCACCGCTGAGCCGCTCGCTGAGCGCCAGGGTGTATTCGCGGACACTGAAGTTGCGGGTACCGGCGAAAAGCCCGGTGATGACGCCTTCCCAGACGAAGACGTACGCCAGCCCGATGATGAGCGCGCGGCCGGTGATGATGCTCAGCGCCAGGAAGAGGGCGCAGTAGACGAGCGCCCCGACCAGCGTCGCGGCCGTGAACCCGGCGGCGATCTGTGGGTCGCCTTCCGTGGCGAACGTGACGACCCCGGCGGCGACGCTACTGAGCGCCATCGTGGCGGCCGTCACGACCCAGGCGACGGCGAGCTTGGGGATGATGATCTCGCGCCGTTTGAGGGGTTTCGTGAGCAGGTACACCGCCGTCCCGTCGTCGAAATCGCTGCCGAGCACGGCCGTGCCAAATACGAGCGCAGCGAGCGGCAGCAGCGCCCCGACAATCAGCACCGGGTAGAGAAACTCCGCTGCCCACTCGTCCGGGTGGACGCCATCGCCGCCCCAGCGGACGAGCAGGGACAGCCCAACCGGCACGAGCGCAACCAGCGCCATGATGATGGTGCGGCGGCGGCCCAGGACTTGCCGGAGGGTGATCTCGAAGATGACGCGGTTCATTGCTCCACCAGGTAGGAAAAGACGCTCTCGAGGGATTCGTCGGTTGGCCGGAGCTCCACCAGGCGGATGCCCGCTTCCTTCGCGATGCGCGGCGCCGCGAGGGCGAATGCCGAGAGTTCGCGGGTGCGGACGACGAGCGACTCATTGCCGTCGAGGTCGACCCCGTAGACCGATGGGTCCTGGATGAGCGCGGACGCCAGCGCGCGGTCGTCGCTCGAACGGATGGTGAAGGTGTGCGGGCGGCCGGTCATGAGCTTTCGGATGGCGCGGAAATCGCCCGACGCGGCGAGGCGGCCCGCCACGATGACCAGCACGTTATCGGCTACACGTTCGACCTCTTCGAGGATGTGGGACGAAAAGACGATGGTCCTGCCGGCTGCGGCCATCTGCTGGAGGAGGTCCATCATGTGGATGCGCTGGCGCGGGTCCATCCCGTTGAAGGGCTCGTCGAGCAGGAGCACATCCGGGTTGTGGACGATGGCCGCGGCGACCTTGATGCGCTGCTTCATGCCCTTCGAGTAGGTGCCTGTCGCGCGGCCGGCGAACTCCTCCATGTCCACGGTCTCAATGGCCGCCCGGGCCGCCTGGTGGGGATCGGGGAGGCCATGGAGCCGCGCGCTTGCCAGGACAAATTCGTACCCGGTGAGGAACACGTAGACCGCTTCCTGCTCCTGCACGAGGCCGAGGCGGCGGTACATTTCGGTGTTGCGCCAGGCTGGCTGTCCCAGGATGCGCACGTCGCCGTTCGATGGCCGCAGGAAGCCTGCGAGCATGTGGAGGATGGTGCTCTTCCCGGCGCCGTTGGGGCCCAGGAGCCCGGTGACGCCCGGGTAGAGGTCGAAGGAGATGTCGTTCACGGCGACCAGGTTCCCGTACCAGCGGGACGCGTTCGCGAGCTCGACGGCAGGCTGGCCGCCTGGCTTTGGGGTCGAATCGCTGGTGGTCGTGACCTGTGTCATGCGGCCAGCTCCCGGTAGCGGCGATAGAGCAGGGCGGCGGTGACGGCGGCGAAGGCGATGGCGGTGACCAGGTAGATCGCGCCGTGGACGTCGAGCTGGGCAAGTCCCGAATTCGTCCCCGGGTCCTCGCCGAAGAGGTAAAGCGTGAAGCCCCGCATCACATGGAAGGGGGCCAGGAGCACGAACGGGAGTGCGATGGCGCGTTCTACGGTGTGGGCCAGGATGTCGCCGATGATCCAGGTCACCATGAACGCAGCGAGGATGGCGACCGTGGAGTAGGCGCGCCGGGGCGTTTGCGCGGCGATCGCGAGCGAAATCCCGCCGATGTAGGCGCACAGCAGGACTGCGCTGACAACGATCGGCGCGACCTGCGTCCATTCGTCGCGGATGTAGCCTGGCAGATCCTCGCCCGCGAACCCGTTTCCGATGAACAGCAACACCTGCGGCGCGAGCGTGAGCGCGAGCAGTGCGGTGGCGAGGGCAGCGTACTTGGCGGCTGCGTAGTCGAGCCGCTGGAAGGCGCGTGAGAAGTAGAGCGTGAGCGTATTTGTGCGCTGGTCGCGTCCGACGAGTTCCGGCGCCACGGCAGCGCAAAAGATGGCAAGGATGACCTGGGTGTAGCCGTAGTAGGACGCGGCTTCGAAGAGGTCGACGACGCCTTCCGCCAGGGCGGCGATGGCGAGCTGGATGACCGCCGGGAAGAACGCGAGGACGGTGAGGCCCATGGGGAAGAACTTGGCGCCGAAGCCCCGGCCCAGGCCGAAGGCGCTCCGCAGGCTGCTTTTGTAGAGCGTGAAGATGGCGTGTCCCCGGCCGAGGCGTGGCCCCTCGTAGCCCCGGTAGCCAAGGTCGTAGATGTTCCCCTGTGCCTCTTCAGGCATGGGTGGCCTCGGGTTCCGGGTTTGCCGCCGCGCGGAACAGGTCTTCGAGCTGATGCCGCCGGTGTTCCATGCGGATGATGCCGAGCCCGAGGTCGACTGCCTCGTCCCGGATGGCGTCGTAGACGTCGTCGCTGCCGGAGATCAGCAGGATGTGGCGGTCAGCGGTGACCTCGAACCCTTGGGCGTGGAGTCGCTTGGCCATCTCGTCCGCGTCGCCGTCCACTTCGACTGTCAGCCCGCCGGTTTCGCGCGTGAAGGACGCGATGCTGTCCGCACGAAGGAGGCGCCCGGCTTCGATCACCACCAGGTGGTCACAGACGCGTTCGATTTCGCCGAGCAGGTGCGACGAGAGAAAGATGGAGATGCCGAATTCGCGCCCGGTACGACGGATGAGGTCGAGCATGTCGTCGCGCCCGGCCGGGTCGAGCCCATTGGTCGGCTCGTCGAGGAGCAGGACGCGGGGGTCATGGACCAGTGCCTGCGCCAGCTTCACGCGCTGCTTCATCCCCGTGGAGTAGCCCCGGATGTCGCGGTAACGCGACTCAAAGAGGCCGACGTGGCGGAGTACCTCGGCGGTACGTTCGCGGGCGGCGGCGCCGGGGAGCCCGTTGATCTGTGCCATGTGCGAGACGAAATCGGTCGCCGAAACGTCGGTGGGGAGGCAGTCATGTTCGGGCATATAGCCGACATAACGTCGCAATTCGAGCCCCTCGCGGACGACGTCGTAATCCAGGAGCTTCGCGCTGCCGGAGGTAGCCGGGATGAGCCCGAGCAGGATCTTGATGAGCGTGCTTTTGCCGGCGCCGTTCGCGCCCATGAGTCCGATGATGCCGGGCTCCACGCTGAGCGTGAGCGCATCAAGTGCCGTGACGCCGGGGTATTCCTTTGTGAGGCGGTCCGTTTCGAGCAGGGGCACGGGCACATCCTAGCACTGCGCCCCACGCAGACCGGTAATGCGCAGCGTCAGCGGATACCGAGCGTTGTTTTTCGCTCGTCCAGCAGTTCCGTGAGCCGGGAAATGTCGCGCTTTGTGGCCCAGCCACGGCCATCGTTGCGGGCGCGGAGGAATTCCGTCCGGTAGGCGGCGAGGCCGACCGCTTCGAAGAGCGGGGTGAGCGGGAATTCCCCCGCGGCTTCCGTATAGCCTTCGCGCCAGCCTGCGGCCAGGCGCCGGATGACCGCCTGGACTGCCCGCCCCTGCATGCCCCGGGGGAGGGGCGGCGCGGTGAGCAGCGCCCACGTGAGTCCAAGGTCGACGCGGCGATCACCCGCTGCCGCGTTCCGGAAATCCAACAGCGCCGAGATCTCGCGGCCCTGGACGAGCAGGTTGAAGGGGTGAAAGTCCAGGTGGCAAAAGCGGAGCTCATCGCTGATTGCGTCGCGCGCCGCCGCCGCAAGTGCGGGGTCGTCCAGGCGTTCGTCCCAGTCGAAGGCAGCCAGCGGGCGGAGGCCGGTGACCGGGCACCCGTGGACCTGCGCCTGGAGACGGCCCATCGCCCGGCCGAGGACCCGGGCGCGTGTGGGCCAGCCTTTTAGCTTGTCGGCGAGCGTCTGGCCGGGCATCCATTCGTGGACCGCGGCGGGGATACCTTCGTGGAGGCCTTGCGCCACCACAGCCGGGACAGGCAGTCCCGCCTCCCGCGCGAGGGACATGGCGAGCGCTTCGTTTTCCGCAGCGGCTCGGGTCTCTTCGAGGCTGCCGCTTACGCGGAAGAGGCGAAGCACCCGGCGCTGGCGTTCGGCGTTTCCGAAGAGCCAGAGGCTGTTGTCCCAGCCACCCTTCATTACCTTGAATCGTGTTGCACTTTCGACCCCGAGCGAGGCGGCGATCGCCGCCGGGTCGACTTCCTCCCCGGCGGTGGTCATGACGAGTGGTCCACGCGGACGATTATCGCTGGCGCGCCCGGGGCTCCGGCGGCGGCGCCGCTTCCCGGATAGCGCGCCTCCAGGAAGTCGGAGACGCTGTCGCCGAAGGTGCCGGGAAGCAGCGCCAGCACGAAGTGAGAGCCGTCGAGCATGGTCCGAGCGGCGCGGGAGTCGTCGATGTGCTCGCGGAGGTCGGGGCGCGGGAAGGCGACGAGAGCGATAAGGATGATCTGGCACACGAGCAGACCCTTGACCAGCCCAAAGGCGCCCCCGGCGAACCGGTCGGCAATCCCCAGGTTCAGCATGGTCGCTCCCTTGCGCAGGAGATGGGCGACCACCTGCCCGGCGATGATCACGCCTACGAGCAGCGCGCCGAAGGAGATGAGGGCCGCGAGTACCGAGCTTCCGATGAGGGGTTCGACCTTCGGGTGAAGGTCGTCGTAGAAAAGGCCGGCGATGGGGATCGCCAGGATGACGGCGGCAAGGGAGACAAGCTCGCGGATGAATCCGGCGCGGTAGGCGCGCCAGGTGAACAGCGCCACTATGCCGAGAAGGAGGATGGTGAGCCAATGGATGGGCATACTGCCGGGGATCCTCCTGCGGATGGCTCGTTGATCGCACCTTGGCCCAGGGCCCGGCAAAGTTCAAGACGAACGTGAAGGCTGACCCAGCGGCGCATCCGGGCTACGATTGTCCCGTGCGACGAGATCTGACTTCTATCCTGGTGTGTCCGATCTGCAAGGGCGAGCTCTCACTCGTCACTTTCAAGGAGTCGGATGACGACATTGTGGAAGGGCGTTTCGACTGCAGCCGCTGCAGCGTGGCCTTTCCCATCGACGATGGCATTCCCAACATGTTGCCGCCTGACCTGCGCGACTGATGGAGTTTCCCGACCCTACGCTTGAGGAAGCTGCGGCGCGAAGAACCTGGCGTGAGCGTGTCCCGCCGTTCGCGCTGGCGTGGCGTGGGGTGGCGCTCGGGGCTTTCGCATTCGGTGCAGGGCGAGTGGCGCTGGGCATGGCGTTGAAAAGCCCGTGGTTGATTCCCCTGGCTCTGCCCGTTGCCCTGGTCGCCTTTCTGCTGGCGTGGGGAAGCGCGGTCCACCTTGCCGGCGGGCAAGAATACAGCGACCAGGACTGGGATCACGAGGAAGGCTGAGCGCGCACGTTAACCGCCTTGCGCGGCTGCGTGGCGCGGCGGGCGTCGCCGCGTGCGCCTGAGGGCGGCCCATCCCCCGGCGAGCACGACGCTCGTCAGCGCGACCAGCGCGGGCGCCAGCGGGAATTGCCACCACGCGAATGCGCGGTCGTTCGCAGCCCAGAGTGCGCTGATGGTGAGGACAACGCCGGCAATGCTGCCGGCAACGAGGGTGGTCCGACTCCCGGGGCCACCGCCGGACGTCGCGACGGCGATGACACCAAAGCCGGTCGCGGCGAGGTAGATCAGGGCCACGGCGATCGTGAAGAGCCAGTCCTGGCTCAACCGGCCTGCTACGACGTGAAGGGCGAACGCTGCCGCGAAGATACCGAACGCGATGGCAAGCCCTCGTGCTACCTGCATGGCTCCAGTGTACGACCGCCCGGCACTGCGAAGTGCTGACGTCCTCGTGTGACCCACCTTATTTGCCCTGTTGGCCCACGGCACTGGAACGCACAAGGGCCGCTGCAACCAATGCGCCGGTTTCCGTCCGCAACGTATAGGGCCCCAGGCAAACGCCGACGGCGTTGGCCGACCGGAGCGCTTCGGTCTCCTGCGGCGAGAAGCCCCCTTCGGGCCCGACGACGAACGACAGCGTGCCCTCGGCCGGGATCTGTGCGCGGGCGGACTCCCAGGGAATCCCGGCAGGGTCGCCAAAGAACACGGTATCGTGCCGCTGCTCCAGCCACTCGCTGAAGGCGAGCGGCTCCAGGATGTCCGGTACATAGAGACGGCCACATTGCTCGGTGGCTTCGATAGCGATGCGTTCCCAGCGCTCGCGGCGCGAGCGGGAGTCCGCGCTGCCACGGTTCGCGTAGTCGGTGGTGATGGGCTGGATCATGTCTGCGCCGGCTTCGGTGCACTTCTCGATCGCCCAGTCCATACGGTTGGCACGGACGATGGAGACTGCGAGCTCGAGCTGAGGGGCCTGGAGTGGGCTGCTGCGGAGCTCCTCTTCCACGGTCACGTGGACGCGCTGGCGGCCGATGTTTTCGATCCGGACCTGCCACTCTTTGCCGTCGCCCGAGAAAACGAGAAAGCGGTCGCTTTCCTTGAGGCGGAGGACAGTACTGACACGGCGGGCCAGTGCGCCTTCGAGAGCGAGGGGGCCCGGTTCAAGCCGGGTTGGTGTGTAGAGGCGCGGAATGTGTGCCACACATGAATTTTACGCGCCGGGTATGCGGAATGGCTATTCCGCTTTGCGAATAAACGCCAACATACACCAGTCTCGTTCGTGGCGTTTTTCACGTAATCTGAACCCGTATGCCGTCATCGCGGCTGTCACAGTGGCCGCATGCTCGGCCAGGAAGCCGCTGAGGATGAGTACGCCGCCGGGTTCTGTGACCTCGGCGAAGGCGGGCGCCAGTGCCGCGTTCGCGTCGCGGTTGATGTTCGAGACCACCATGCCGTAGCGGGCACCGTGCCCCGGTTCGAGCACGCCCGGCCGCAGTGTGATCCGGTCTGCCACCCCGTTCACTTCTGTGTTTTCCACGGCGACATCCACCGCGATGGGGTCGATATCGATCCCGGTTACCGGTCCGGAGCCGAGGAGCACGGCGGCGATGGCAAGCACGCCCGAGCCGGTGCCGACGTCCAGTACGGTCATCCCGGGCTCGACGAGCGTTTCCATCGAAGCCATGCAGAGCCGTGTGCTCTCGTGGTGGCCGGTGCCAAAGGCTTGCCCGGGGTCGAGCCTGATGACGAGCTGGTCCGGACGTGGCTCGTGTTCGATCCACGAGGGCACGATGACGAGGCGGCCGCCGGTATCGACGACGCCGAAGAACTCGCGCCAACTCACGGACCAGTCCTGTTCGAAGAGTGGTTTCGCGGTCAGTTCGACGCCCGGGAAGTCCTGCAGCCGGGTGCGAAGGTCGTCGGTCAGGACGGCGCCAAGCTCACTCACGGGCAGGTAGGCGCGGATAAGGACAGGTTCCCCTTCCCGCACGTGGAACCCCTCGTCCATCCCGATGAGGTCCATCGGTTCTTCGACGCTCAGCCCGCCAGGCGAAGCGTTCCGCATGATTTCGGAGACGGCTTCGACCTGGCCGGGTGGCGTGCTTGCGGTTATCTCGTACCAGAGTGTGGACATGGACGGACGGTACCGGGCTAGCCGGAAACGGCGTCACGGAGCCGCTCAAAGAGGCCGCGCTTGCGTTTCGGGAGCGTTGGCGTGCCCATCGTTTCGGCGAGCCGCTCCATGAGATCACGCTGTTCGTCCGTGAGCTTCTCGGGGGTGACCACAGTGACGCGGATGACCATGTCGCCGCGGCCGTTGCCGCGCAGGTGCGGGATGCCGTACCCCTTGAGGACAAACTCTTCGCCGCTCTGTGTCCCTTGAGGGATCTCGATCTCTTCTTCGCCGTCGAGGGTCGGGATCGTAATTGTTGTCCCGAGCGTCGCCGCCGCGATGTTGAGCGGGTACTCGTACAGGATGTGCTGGTCGGCGCGCTCGAACTGGGGGTGCTCCTCGACGCGGAGGACGACATAGAGGCTGCCGGGTTCGCCACCACGGGGGCCGACTTCGCCTTCGCCGGTGAGCCGGATCTGCTGGCCCGTATCGACGCCGGCGGGGACCTTCACAGTGATCGTGCGCTCCTGGCTCTTGCGGCCAGTCCCGCGGCAGACCACACAGGGGCTCGTGATGACGCGCCCTTCGCCATCGCAGCGGTTGCAGGTGGCAACGTTGACGAACTGGCCGAACACGCTCTGCTGGGAGCGACGCACCTCGCCCTGTCCATTACATGTGGAGCAGTTCTCGGGCTCGGTCCCGGGCGCTGCACCGGAGCCGTCGCAGTCGTCGCAGCCTTCGGCCCGGGCATAGGTGACCTCTTTTTCGCAGCCAAAGGCTGCTTCTTCGAAGGTGAGGTCGAGGGCGATGCGGATGTCGGCGCCGCGGGCCGGGCCACGGCGGCGGCGCGAACGGCGGGAGCCACCGAAGAAGGCATCGAAGATGTCGCCGAAGCCTTCGAAGTCGGAGAAGCCCTCGAATCCCTGCGGGCCGCCGGCGCCGCCGTTCTGGTCGACCCCGGCATGCCCGAAGCGGTCGTAGCGCGCGCGCATGTTGGGGTCCGAGAGGACTTCGTAGGCGTGATTGACCTCTTTGAACTTCTCTGCTGCGTCTTCGGACTTATTCCGGTCCGGGTGGAACTCCATGGCCTTCTTGCGGTAGGCCTTTTTGAGCTCCTCGGCACCTGCGCCCCGGCTGACGCCCAGCACTTCGTAGAGATCGCGTTGTGCACTCGGCATAGCGTTAGCAGTGTATCAAACAGAGTGCTAACTGCTCAGGGGGACAGGAAAGAAATGCGCGGTAGAATCGTGGCGTGCCCCACAGACTGCCGGATGAGCTGCAGGAGGCGATGGCGTCGTACGTCACGGCGCCGGCGCGGCTCCGCGCCACGCTGGCGAACCTGGATGCCGGCGCACTGAACCGGCGCCCCGCGGGTTCGGACTGGTCGATCCGCGACATCGTGATCCACCTGGTCGATACGGAGGTCATGCGGGCGAGCCGGATTTTCGCGATCCTCTCCGCGGACGATCCTCCCATCCCCGCCTACGACGAAGAAGCCTTCAAGCGCCGGCTCCACTACCTGTGGCGCGACCCCGAGCTCTCGCTGGCGCTCTTCCAGCACCTGCGATTCGCGGTGGGCGAGCTGCTTGAACAGTGTGATGCGGCAGCCTGGGAGCGGACGGGCATGCACAGCGCCGAAGGGCCGATCAGCGTGGCCGAGCTGTTGCGGCGCGGTGCGCGTCACGGCGAGGAGCACATCGAACAGGTCATCGCCCACCGCGACGCCGTGGGCGACCCGGTACCCGAGCAGGGCCGCACCTGAGCCATCACGCCCGCTGAAGAATACGCTCCGCACTACCTCCTCTCATGCGAGGCCCACCAGCTATAAGGGGAAGACTGGCGACGCTGAAGGTTTCGGCGTACCGCGCTAGAATCCCCCTACCAAATTCTGAAGTGAGGCTCCTGATGAGCGACGAAAAGGTGCTCTACGAACGCGATGGCGCGGTGGCGATCATGACGCTGAACCGCCCCGAGTCGATGAACGCGATGGACGGCGACCTGCTGGACCAGCTTGTTGGGTACGGCCAGCAGGCCGCGGACGACCCGGAGGTGCGCGCAGTGATGGTGACCGGCAACGGCCGCGCGTTTTGCGCTGGCGGCGATGTGAAGGGCATGGCGGAGCGCAACGAAGGTGGCGGCGGCCTCGTCGACCGGAGGGAGACGCTGCGCCAGCAGGAGGAGATTTCGCGGCTGCTGTTCGAAATGCCGAAGCCGACGCTTGCCGCGCTCAACGGCGTGGCTGCGGGCGCCGGGTTGAGCGTCGCCCTGGCGGCCGACCTACGCATCGCGAGCGACCAGGCGCGCCTGACGACCGCGTTCGCACGCGTGGCGTTCAGCGGTGACTTTGGCGGGACCTGGCTGCTCCAGCGGTTGGTTGGCCCTTCGAAGGCGCGCGAGCTGTACTTCCTGTCGAGCATGCTGAGCGCGCAGGAAGCGCTCGACCTGGGACTGGTGAACCGCGTGGCGCCGCACGACTCCTTCATGGAGGAGGCGAAGGGCCTGGCGCGCGAACTGGCCGCGGGTCCCACGCTCGCCTTCGGGCGCATGAAGGAGAATTTTGTCTTCGGCGCGACGAACACCTTTGGCGACACCCTGACGAAGGAAGCGGACAATATGGTGGCCAGCGGCAAGACCGAGGACCACAAGGCGGCGGCCGCCGCCTTCGTCGAAAAGCGGGAGCCGACGTTCATCGGACGGTAAGAGACTCGATGGTGGTGCGCAGGCAGGGCGAACCTTCCGTCCTGTCGCGCGCTGCTATTGGGTCGATCGATTAGACTGGCGCGAATGACGAGCAACCAGCCGTTCAAGTACCCGCCCGCGTACCACTTTCTCCCGAAATCGATCTACTACGGCTGGTACGTGACGCTTGCGTGCGCGGTGCTCATGTTCGTGGGCGTCGGTGTCGGGTACTACGGGCTGGCCGTGTTCCTGAGCCCGCTCCAGGAGGAGCACGACTTTTCGAACACGGCGGTCAGCGGGGCGACCGGCCTGTATTTCAGTGTCGCTGGCATTGTTGGCGCGATCGTCGGGCCGCGCATCGACCGGTCCGGGCCGCTGAAATTCATGCTCGTCGGCATCCTCATCAAGGGTGTGGCGGCCTCATCCATCGGGTTTGTCGACAATCTCTGGCAGCTTTACCTGGTCTATGGCGTGCTCGCGGTTGCGTTCGGGATGTCGACCGCTGTCGCGGTGAACTCAATTATGACCCGCTGGTTCGTGCGGCGGCGGGCGCGGGCGATGAGCATCTCCGCCACCGGCGTCTCGGCCGGCGGCGTGGTCCTGTCGCCGCTCATTGCGCGGCTGGTGGACATTGGCGGAACCGAGCTGGCGGCGCCGCTGATGGGAGTGCTGGTTGTCGCCGTGGCGCTGCCAATGATCCTGCTCGTGCTTGTGTGGGACCCGCGGCAGATCGGGATGGAGCCCGACGGGAAGGTGCCGCCGCCTCCGCCCCCGGCGACCGCCACGCAGCTTTCGGATGAGGTGCAGCTGCGTGCCTGGCAGCGGTCCGAGGTGCTGCGCACGCTTTCCTTCTGGGCGATCCTCATCGCCTTCCTCACGGTGTTGATGGCGCAGACCGGGTTTGTGATCCACCAGATTTCGTTCCTGGAAGAACGCATGGGATCGCGCAGCGAGGCTGCGTTCGCGCTCAGCTTCACGGCGTTCGGGAGCATCGTGGCGCGGCTCATCGTCGGCCTCTTCGCCGACGCCATCGACAAACGCCTGCTGACCTTCGGCCTCTTCGTGCTCCAGGGAACGGCCGTCTTGCTCGTGCTGCACATCGAGAACATCGCCGCGACGTGGGTGCTGACGCTCATCTTCGGGTTCACCATCGGCAACGTGTACATGATGCAGGCGCTGCTGGTTGGCGAGATTTTCGGTGCGGTGTCGTTCGGCATGGTGTTCGGGCTGATCAGCTTTGCCGGGCAGGTCGGGAGCGGTGGCGGCCCATTCCTCGTCGGTGTGCTCGATGATCAGTTCACTGGCTACACCATCCCGTTCACCATCACGGCTCTGATGACGTATGCGGCGGCCGTCGTAGTGTTGTTTGCCAGGCCCGTGAAGGCGGCTGAAAACACCGCCACAGCACAGCCGGGCGTCGTGCCTACCGCCGGCGGCGGTGAATAGCGCCGCTAGGCGAAGAGTTCGGACAGCGGAAGAGCGAAACCGGGGATGGCGAAGCCCGCATCTTCGGAGGTGAGGGTGTCGGCCGGGGAATAGCGGTGGCCGCCGCCATCGTCACGGAAGACAACGACGGTATCGTCGGTTGGGTATACGACCCAGACGCGCGCCGCGCCGCCCGCCAGGTACTGACGGGTCTTGCGTTCGATGTCCTCGGCGCGATCGGACGGGCTGACGACTTCGACGGCGAGGTCGGGTACGACTGGCACCGAGCCACGCTTGAGCCGTGAGGCGTCCGGGAGGTTTTCGGCGCGGACAAAGGCGACATCGGGGCCGCGCACGACCTCGGGCTCGCCGGCGCCGGGGCTGAAGCGAAAGTGCGCCTCGACAGTGACATCGCCGATACGGTGCCCGTCCGCGAAAGCGCCCAGGGCACTGCTGATGCGCCGCTGCAGGCGGCCGTGTTCGAAGGTCACCATGGCGTCTTCGGACTCCGGGGCGGGCCGTGCGACGACCACGACGCCTTCGTCGAGTTCGAGCTTGCTCCCGTCTTCCGGTTCCGGGAGCTCGTCGAACTCGTCAGCGGTAAGCTGCCGTGACTGGGGCGGTGTTGCCATATCGTCATCCTAGCAGGGCGCCGGTGGGCCTACGATGACCAGACCGCGTCGACCAGCGCGTCGTCGATATCGAAGGTGCCGGGGCCGTCGGGCAGTTCCAGCGGTTCGTCGAGCAGCCAGGCGGGCAGGCGGTCGTCGCCCTTATCGAACCCGGCACGGCGATTGAACTCGCGCTCGGCGTCGATCCCGGAACGGGCCATCTCCAGCACCTTGCCGTCGTCGTAGTCGATACCGAAGCGGTTGGCGACGAAGGTGGCCATATCGCCGGGCAGCGCATTCGAGAACTGGCACACGCCGACCGAGTCGATGGCCATCATCACGAGCTGTTCGTGGCGGCTCTGCTTCACCAGGGTGTCGGCGGTTGCGCCGCGGGCCGTGACCATGCCGGCTGTGTGGTCGGCGCCCTGCGGGCTGGTGCTGTAGGTGATGCCCATACCCTTCAGGGTGCGTGGCTCCCAGGCGGGTAGGCCCTGGCCCTTGACCACCGGCACGCGGTCGATGCCGTAGGTGCGGGCGACGTGGGCTGTGCCGTTGCCGATGATGCGGCCGAGCGGCGTGCCTTCGCGTACCTCTTCGAGCAGGCGCTTTGCACCTTCGAAGTCGCCCCAGGGGAGCACGCCTGCTTCCATGGCGACGCCCATCGCGTTGCCTACTTCGATGGTGTCGAGACCGATGTCGTCGCACATGCGGTCGAGTTCGGCGACCGCGTCAGCGGGACCGATCTCGCAGTTCGAGCCGAGCAGCGCGATGGTCTCGAATTCGAGCGCGCTGGTGACGTGCTGGCCGTGTTCGTCGTTGAAGAGGATGGCGCATTTGATGACGCAGCCAGCCATGCAGGGGAGCATCTTGCCGCCGCGTTCCTGGCCGAGCCGGTCGATCTCCTGGCCGCTGATGGTGTCGGCGAGGCTCCAGGTGCCGTGGCGATGGTTCCGCGTGGGCATCGACTGCACGTTGTCGCGGTTGACGAATTTCACAACGCCAGCGGTGCCGGTCTTGTTCAGGTTGTGCGTGCGCGGGTCTTCGAGCACGACTTTGCTGAACTTGGTGACTTCCTTGCGAAACTCGTCCTTCTTCTCGCCAGGGACGACCCGGGGCGCGCCATCGTCGTCGACCACGATAGCTTTGAGTCCCTTCGCGCCCATCACGGCGCCCGGCCCGCCGCGCGCTGCGTGACGGGTGGGGCGGCCTTCGGGGTCGGTGACGGCGACACTTGCCGAGGAGAGGCGGTGCTCGCCGGCGGGCCCAATGGTGGCAGCGGCGCGGGTGTTGAGCGCTTCGCCGACGAGTTCGCGGTGGAGGTCGTAGTTTGACCGGCCCGCGAGGTTGCTCGCATCCGAGAGACGCACACCGTCGTTATCGATGTCCAGCCGCTGCCAGCCGTCGGGCGAGGTCCCTTCGAGCACGATAGCCTTGATGCCGAGGCGCGCGAGCCGGTGGCCGAGCTGGCCACCTACGTTGGCTTCTTTTGTACCGCCGGTGAGGGGGCTTTTGAAGCCGAAACTGGTGCGGCCGCTGGTGGTGACGGCGGTGCCGCCCAGGAGCCCGGGCGCGATGAAGAGCTTTGCGTCTTTCGCAAGGGGATGTACGCGTGCGTCGGTCTCATCGAGCAGCATCTGTGCGGTCAGGGCGCGCCCGCCGAGGATTTCGTAGCGGGATGGCGCCTGTTCTTCTCGGATAGCGCCGCTCGACAAGTCAACGCGGACAATGCGGTCGATATCCATACGCAGCCTCCTGTCATCTCTGCCTGCCGTGGAGGACATCCTACAGCAGTCATCCGTTGGCGGTGGGTTGCGGTCTTCCGTGAAAGGGCCATGCGCGGCAGAGGGTGGTAGGCTGCGGGTCATGAAGCGTGACGAGCGATTGGTTCGGCTTTCCTGGGACCACCACCACGGGCTGGTGATGGCGCGGCGCATCCTGAAGGAGCTGCCGGAAGCGGACGATGCGGCGGCCGAGGAGCTGTACAGCGACCTCCTGGCGTTCTGGTCGGCGGGTCTGTTGCCGCATTTCCGGGTGGAGGGGGAGTGTCTCCTGGCGAGGCTGGTCCGGCACGTCCCCGGTGGCGACGAAACGATCGAACGGACGACGCATGACCACCTGGATATGGCAGCGCTCGTTTCGAGGATGCGCGATACGTCGGACCCGGCCGAGCGGCGGGAAGCCCTGGGCGAGTTTGGCCAGCGCCTGCAGGACCACATCCGGTGGGAAGAACGGGTGCTGTTCGAGGTGACGCAGGGGAAGCTCACAGATGGCGAGCTTGACGCGCTCAAGGAAGACGTGGACGCATACGTCCCGGAGCTGGAGGCCGCCCCCCAGCCGCGGGAGTGATGGTCAGGCGGCCAGACTTTCAACCGTGACCCGGTGGACGTCGGTGCGGTCGCTGGCGTGCTTGATGGTGATGGCGCACAGGTTCCCGGTGCTGTCGAGGTCAAGCAGCGTGTTCTCATCGAGATCGCGTGTCTCGGCGATTTTGGCGCCGCGGAGCTCGATGTACAGGGTGTCGGTCTCCTCGAAATAGTGCACTTTCACAGCTGGAACCTGCGATCGAAGAAGGCGTGATGGACGGTCTCGTCGTCCGCGAACAGGATAACGCGACGATAGCCGTCGGTTATCGCGGCAACCTTTCCCCAGAGCGCGAATCACGGTGCGATCCGCCCGGCTGCGCACGGTCTCAAAGTACCGGGTCGTCTTCACGCCAGGACGGTGTGCAGTCGCTCAGCGGAGCTTCACGGGCAGGTGCTTCACGCCGCCGATGAAGTTCGAGCGCAGGCGGTCCGGCTCGCCTTCGACCTGGACATCCGGGAAGCGGCGGAAGAGCTCCTCGAACATCACCTTTAGTTCGAGGCGGGCGAAGCCGGCGCCGAGGCAGAAGTGTTCACCGATCCCGAATGCAAGGTGGTCGTTGGGTTCGCGGGTGATGTCGAAGGTGTAGGGGTCGGGGAAGACTTCTTCGTCCCGGTTGACCGACGGGTACCACATGACGACGCGTTCGCCCTTCTTGATCCGGGTGCCGCGGATTTCGACGTCGTCGGTGGCGACGCGGGCCATGTGCATGACGGGTGAGACCCAGCGGAGGATCTCTTCGACCGCGGACGGGAGGAGGGACATGTCGTCCTGGAGCTTTTTGCGCTGCTCCGGGTGTTCGGAGAGGACGTGAAGCCCGCCGGAGATGGCGTTCCGGGTGGTCTCGTTCCCGGCGACGATCAGGAGGAAGGCGAACCAGCGGATCTCCTCGTCGGTGAGCTCCTGGCCGTCCACTTCGGACTCGACGATGGTGCTGAGCAGATCTTCCCCGCCGTTGGCCCGGCGCTCTTCGATGGCTTGCTGGAAGTACTCGAACATCTGGAGGCGGCCGTTCTTGTTCGTCATGCGGGCGCCTTCGAGCGTGCCGCGCATCTCAGCAGGGATATCGTCCTGGTATTCAGGGTCACTGGAGCCGAGCACCTTGTTGGTGAGCTGGAACATGAGCGGCCAGTCTTTGCGGGGGACGCCCATCATTTCGCAAATGACGGCGAGCGGGAGCTGGGACGCGACATCGAGGACGAAGTCGGTGCGTTCCTTGTGCTCGATGTCGTCGAGGATGTGGTTCGTGATGTCGCGGATGTGCGGTTCGAGCGCGTTGACCGCGCGCGGGGTGAAGCCCTTGTTTACGAGCCGCCGCATGCGGACATGACGCGGCGGGTCCATCGTGATGAGGTGCTTGCCCTGGCCGTCGGTCTCGGGGTCGATCTCTGACTCGTCGATGGGGTAGGCGGAGCTGATGTTCTTGCTGGATATGAACAGCTCGGGATTACGGGAGATGAACATCACGTCGTCGTACTTCGTGATGTTCCAGAAGCCGACACGCCCCTGCCATTCCTTGTTCCAGTGGACCGGCTGGTGCTGCCGCAGGTAGCGCAATATCTCGTGCGCTTCCCCGCGTTCGAAGTGGTCCGGGGCGTTGAGGTTCAGGTCTTCAAGCGTCCAGGCGGGTGCCGTCATCTATCTCTCCTCTCGCCGCCAGGTTGCCGGGAGGCGGGCCGGCTGGTGGCGGCAGCGTGCGGTTAGCGAAGTTTCACGGGCAGGTGCTTCACGCCACCGATGAAGTTGGAGCGCAGGCGCTCCGGTTCGCCGTCGACCTGGATATCGGGGAAGCGGCGGAAGAGCTCTTCGAACATCACCTTTAGTTCGAGGCGGGCGAAGCCAGCGCCAAGGCAGAAGTGTTCGCCGATCCCGAAGGCCAGGTGGTCGTTGGGGTCACGGGTGATGTTGAAGGTATAGGGGTCGGCGAAGATGTCCTCGTCGCGGTTGACCGAGGGGTACCACATGACGACGCGTTCGCCCTTCTTGATCCGGGTACCGCGGATTTCGACATCGTCGGTGGCGACGCGGGCCATGTGCATGACGGGGGAGACCCAGCGAAGTATCTCCTCGACCGCGGACGGGAGGAGGGACATGTCGTCCTGGAGCTTTTTGCGCTGCTCCGGGTGTTCGGAGAGGACGTGAAGCCCGCCGGAGATGGCGTTTCGGGTGGTCTCGTTGCCCGCGACGATGAGCAGGAAGGCGAACCAGAGGATCTCGTCGTCGGTGAGCGTCTCTCCCTTGTCTTCCGAGTCGACCAGCAGGCTCAGCAGGTCGTCCTTGCGCTCGCCCTTGCGGTCGGCGAGCTGGGCGGCGAAGTACTGGCGCATTTCGCGCATGCCCTGCCGGGCCGTTTCCTGTGCGCCTTCCGGGGTCCCGCGGATCTCGTCCGGGACGTCGGTCTGGTATTCGCTGTCCGCTGCGCCGAGCACCTTGTTCGTGAGCTGGAACATGTAGGGCCAGTCCTTGCGGGGGACGCCCATCATTTCGCAGATGACGGCGAGCGGGAGCTGAGAGGCGACATCGAGGACGAAGTCGGTGCGCTCTTTGTGCTCGATGTCATCGAGGATGTGGTTGGTGATCTCGCGGATATGCGGTTCGAGCGCGTTCACGGCGCGCGGGGTGAATCCCTTGTTCACCAGCCGGCGCACGCGGACATGGCGCGGCGGGTCCATTTTGATGAGGTGCTTGCCGCGGTCGTCGGTTTCGGGGTCGAACTCCGATTCGTCCTTTGGGTAGGCGGAGCCGATGTCCTTGCTGGAAATAAAGAGCTCGGGGTTGCGGGAGATGAACATCACGTCTTCGTATTTCGTGATGTTCCAGAAGCCCACGTTGCGCTTTCCTTCGCGGTTCCAGTGCACGGGCTGGTGTTCGCGCAGGTAGCGGAACACATCGTGCGCCTGTCCCTGTTCGAAGAGATCTGCACGGTTGAGGTTGAGTTCGTCCAGCGGTGTTGCGAGCTGGGTCATCGGCTTCTCCAATCGGCACGATTCGTGCCATGTTGCACTGATTTGACCGTACCGAAGGCGCGACGGCGCCTCAAGGGGGCGCCGCCCGCAAATAGCCCCGGGCTGCCCGGGAGGGTTTATTCGTTGTCTTCGGTCATGGCAATGGCGCCCCGTGGGCAAACGCGGACGGCGCGTTCGACGCCTTCGCGGTGCTCTTCGGGGACGGGGTCGAGCAGGACATAGCTCAGGTCGTCGTCACGGACTTCGAAGACCGCCGGGGCGGACTTTTCGCATTTCGAGTGGCCCTCGCAGAGGTCCGGGTCAACGAATACGCGCATGGTCTTCCTCCAATAATTCAGGCACAGAGTGGCCGGGGCAGCCTGCCCCGGCCGGTATGGTATCGCGCCTGTCAGGCTTCGGGGGTGAACTTCACGGGCATGTGCTTGATGCCGCCGATGAACGTGGAGCGGAGCCGTTCGGGTTCGCCGTCTTTTTCGATGTCCGGGAACCGGCGGAAGAGTTCTTCGAACATGACTTTGAGCTCAAGGCGGGCGAAGCCGGCCCCGAGGCAGAAGTGTTCGCCGATGCCGAAGGCCAGGTGGTCGTTTGGCTGGCGGGTGATGTCGAAGGTGTGCGGATTGGGGAAGATGTCCTCGTCGCGGTTGACCGAGGGGTACCACATGACGACGCGCTGCCCCTCCTTGATGGTGGTGCCGCGAATTTCGACATCCTGCGTGGCGACGCGGGCCATGTGGGTGACGGGGGAGACCCAGCGGAGGATCTCTTCGATCGCCGTGGGCAGCATGGACATGTCGTTTTGGAGCTGCTGCCGCTGGTCAGGGTGTTCGGAGAGTGCAAGCAGACCGCCGGAAATGGCGTTCCGCGTGGTTTCGTTCCCGGCGAGGATGAGGAGGAAGCAGAACCAGAGGATGTCCTCGTCGGTGAGGTGCTGGCCGTCGACTTCGGAGTCGACGAGCAGGCTGATGAGGTCGTCCTTGCGGTGCTCCTTGCGGTCCTGGAGTTGCTGGGCGAAGAAGCCGAACATCTGCATGGTGCCCATCTGCCCGGCGATGCGGGCTCCTTCGGGTGTGCCGCGCAACTCTTCAGGGGCATCGGTCTGGTATTCGGGGTCGCCCTGCCCGAGGACCTTGTTGGTGAGCTCGAACATGTAGGGCCAGTCTTTCTTTTCGAGCCCCATCATTCCGCAGATGACGGCGAGCGGGAGCTGGGAGGCGACATCGAGTACGAAGTCGCAGCGGCCCTTCTTTGCGACGTCGTCGAGCACCTGGTTGGTGATCTCGCGGATGTGGTCTTCCATCGCGTTCACTGCGCGCGGGGTGAACCCTTTGTTCACCAGGCGGCGAAGGCGGACGTGGCGCGGGGGGTCCATGGTGATGAGCATCTTGCCGTTGCCGCTCATCTGCTCATCGAGCTCGGATTCGTCCTTCGGATAGAACGACGTGATGCCTTTGCTGGAGATGAAGAGCTCGGGGTTGCGGGAGATGAACATCACGTCTTCGTACTTCGTGATGTTCCAGTAGCCCACGTTGCGCTCGCCTTCGGGATTCCAGTGGATCGGTTCGTTGTTGCGGAGATAGTCGAAAACCTGGTGGGCCTGGTTGCGTTCGAAAATTTCCGGGTCGTTCAGGTTGATGTCTTCGGGCTTCAGCGTTACCTGCGTCATGGGGTCACTCCAATAGCTGCCATTGGCAGCCAGTTTACCGGTCGGTCGACTGGAGTGTAACGCAGATCACATCGTGGAATGAAGGGGGTTCGCCCACGTCTTCACGCAGCCATGAGGCACGGATTCAGAGCTCTCCGCGTTGGCGGAGGTCTTCGCGGACCCGCTCGGCGTGGTGGACGTCGTCGCGGTGAACGAGCACGACCGTTGAGAGCTGATGGCTCAACGCGGTGACGGTGAGGGCGTTGGTCGATTTGAAACGGACGCGCACGCCGGCTCGCAGTAGTTCGGTGTGCAGCAGGGCTGCTGGCCCGGGCTCATGCACTGGCGCCGTGTGGAATCGCTTCCATACGCGTTGTTCGTGTATCCAGGCTGCGGCGAGGCCGACAAGAAAAACCAGGGCGAAAGCCGTGACGATGTCCACACGCGCCTCCGCAGCTCAGGTTAACGCAACTCCGCTGTCTTGATGACGATCTCGGCCGCCTGCTCGGGGTTCAGGTGGTCGGTGTTGATGCAGAGGTCGTACGTGTCCGGTGACAGCCAGGGGGTCTCGTAGAACCGGTCCATGTAAATGACGCGGTCCTGGTCTGAACGGCGGGCGAGTTTCCGCGCGGCGGATTCCTCCATCCCCATACCGCTCATGATGCGGCGCACCCTGTGGTCGAGGCTGCCACTGACCAGGGTGCGGACCGTGTCCGGGCGCCCGCGAAGCACAGCCTGCGCCGCATGGCCAACGATGACGGCGTCGCCCCGGTCCGCGATATCGACAATGACGTGTTCCACGAACTTCCGGTAATCGCTCGACGTATAAAGGGGCGATTCGACCAGCGGAGTGGGGTTTGCCCAGACGGCTTCCGGCATGCTGGGGTTGCGGGCGAGGGTTTCCAGGAGGCGCGTCATAATGGAGGGCGTCCGCTGGGCTTCGCCCACTGCTTCCGGCGATGCACCGGCCTCGCGGGCTGCGTCCTGGATGATCTGGTAATCGACGTACCGGAAGTCCAGCCGCTGTGCGATTGTCCGCGCGACGTCCTCCCCCAGCGACCCAATGGTCCGCGCTATCGTGATCACACGGGTGTTCATCTCCCCCTCCGCGCGGGTATCGGCCCGCATTCTAGCGGATCCCACGGGCCTTTCCGCGACTCTGCAGCGATATCATGCCATGTTCCGGGGGAGCGTGGTGTGTTCCAGGGTAGTTGTGGGCGGGCAAGGGACGGCGGCAGGTTGCGGACTGCATTTCGTGGCGCCGGTCACACACCCTGTCCGGATGGGGAGGCGTCCCCGCCCAAATGGCGGATGATCGAGCGGCGGGACGGCTGTACCGTAGGAAGTAGCCGGTGAGCGATGCCCCGACGTCGCGACCCGGGCAGGAGGCCACCAATGACAGCATCTGACAAAGTGCCGGGCGCCGAAGACCAACAGAATCATCTCCGCACCTGCAAGCGCTGCGGGCTTACGTACGATTGGCGCCGTTCGCCCAGTTCATCGCTGAAGATGACCTATTGCGGTTCGCTCTGTGAGCAGGGTGACCTTGGCTTCACCCTCGAAGCGCTGCTGCGCGCACCTTCGGAGGAGAAGAAGGAACTGCCCGCGCCGGCCGAACCCACCGCATAGTTCAAAGACGTTCGCGCAGATGCGCTGTGGCCAGCGCGTCTGCGTATTCGTTCCAACGGGAACCGTCATGCGCCCGGATCCACTTGATGTGGACACCCGGGCGCTTCTTTGTGAGCTCATAGGCCTGCTGGACGAGCTCGAGGTTCTTCACCTCGCCGTCTTTGCGGCGCCACCCGCGCTTTTCCCAGCCCGCAGCCCACTTTGTGAGCGTGTCGACGACGAGCCGGCTGTCCGTATACAGGTTTGTTTCCGCGTCCGGCGGGAGCATCGAAAGGCCTTCGATGATGGCGGTGAGCTCCATGCGGTTGTTCGTGGTCTCCGGGTCGAAGCCGTAGCGCTGGTCGACGACTTCGCCGTTTCGTACCCAGACCGCGCCCCAGCCACCGGGGCCGGGGTTGCCCTGGCATGAGCCGTCGGTGAAGACCCCGTCCTGCGGTCCCTCTGTGTAGCGTTCGAGCACTTCCGCCAGCGTGAGGGCACCGGTCGCAGAACCGTTGCCTCCCGCGCCATTTCCGCCCGCGTTCGCCGTCATGGCCTTCTTGCCGGGCTTTTTCCGGGGGCTTCCGCCGTTTCCGAGCTTCCCTTTGCCAGAGCAATCGAGGCAGTGGCGGGGGGTCCAGCGGGGATACTTTGCACGGACTGCGGGGGCGAGCGAGAAGCTGGCGCCGCATGTTTCACAGGTGAATTCGGCAGTGGGCACGTGGCCAGTCTATCCGGGCCTGGCGGTGCGGTCAGTGCGTCAGCGGCGCGTGCCGTTACACTTTGCCGCCAGCATGCCCGAAGTGCCACGGACCCTTGGGTTGTTTGTGCTGGCGAGTCTCTGCGAGCTCGGCGGGGGGTGGCTCGTGTGGCAGTGGCTGCGGGAGGACCGTCCGTTTCCCGTGGGCCTTGTCGGCGCGCTGGTGCTCGTGGGCTACGGTGTTGTGCACACGCTGCAGTCGGATGCGGAGTTCGGGCGGATCTACGTCGCCTATGGCGCCGTGTTCATCGTGCTGGCGATGGGTTGGGGCATGGTCATCGATGGCTGGCGGCCGGACCGCTGGGACGTCACCGGCGCGCTGATCGCGCTTGTGGGGTTCCTCGTCATCATCTTCGGGCCGCGAAACCAGTGAGTGCCGTGGTGTGCGATTGGAGTCGAAACCTGCGGTAGACTCGGAGGCGAAGTGCTATGACAAACCCGCAGACGTTGCCCCCGCCGTATGACCGAATCGTCGCCATCCTGGAACTCGCGGCAGCCGCCGCCGGTGGACATGTCGCCTACGAGACGACTGTCCGCGCCCGCAAGACTGGCGACCTGGTGCCGCTGGACGCGGCGGTCTATCTGCCGAAGGGGTCGGACGAGCAGCTCTACGGGGTTGCGTTTGTCACCGGTGATGAATCGGCGGCCATCGAAGCGGTCGACGCGATGGCCGGCTTCGCCCGCGGGGCGGACGCCAGCGGCGCGGCCGTGGTCTGCGCAAACGGGTTCAGCCGGCCGGCTCGCAAGCGGGCGGACGAAGAAGGTGTTGCGCTGATCGTTCCCGGCGAGACGGAGTCCGAGGGCCTGCCGTCGTGGCTGTCACGTACCACGTTCGAATCGCAGGCGATGCAGTGGCGCGTCCGGAACATCTCGCTGCCGCCTGTCCCGGGGCTGCCGAAGAACCTGCTCGAGCAGAAGTTCACTCCGAAGGACGAGCTCTTCGCGAACCCGCAGGGGCGGCACTTCACGCCGAACGAGCTGCTGCGGCGGTGGATGAAGGTCCCGCAGAATGAGCGGTCCCTCCGGGACGGTTTGCCGAGCGACGGGCGGAAGGTGACGCGCGACGTCACGCTGCACTTCGACCGGCCGATGCGGATCCTTGCGAACACGGTGAAGCCACTTCCTCCTATCCGCCGGAGCGATTTCAAGGTGGAAGCCTGGATGGATGTGCGGCGGATTCCGCTGGCGCTCCTGGAAGCGCCGCCGGCCGGGCTTCCCGGTGAGCCGAGGTGTGCCTATGCCTCGGCGCTGCTGAAGGCGCCGGATGGGCAAGGGGGCGTGCGTCTCTGGATGTGGCGGCAGCCATCCGAAACCGCGGGCGAAGAGCCGCGGCTCCGGATGGAGATGATGCGCGAGGCCGCACCGGCGCCGGCCGGGGCGGAAGACGCGCCGGGCGACGAGTCACTGCAAACCGGCGACTAGGCCGGCGCCTGTTCGGTCGCGGCCCGGGCTTCGTCGGGCGCACCGACAGGCCGGATATCGAGTCCGCCGAGGCCGATCCGGGCATCTATTTCGAGCGTTGGCGCGTCTTCCGGGAGTCCAGCCGAGAGTTCCTCGGCCTGGTTCTCGGCGCCGCCGCCGTAGTTGTGCGTGTTGAGCAGGACGCGCCAGTTGTCGGGGACGATGATCTCGATACCGCCGAGCCAGCAATCGACCTCAAGGTAGGCGCCCATGGGGTCCAGCCTGGCGTTGCGGAGATCGATATCCGCGCCGCCGCAGACGACGAGGAGCGACCCGCCCGCGAACGAGCGTGCCCGGCTTTCGAACTCCCGGCCTTCGCAGGCGACGACCAGGTCGAACGTGTCGCTCTCCTCGTCCCCGTAGGCGTCGCGCCGGCGCGCCTGGACGCGGGTGACGATAGAGATGATCGCTGCCGCGGCCGACAGGAGTGCGAGCAGTGCGAGGAACTTCTTCATGGTGGTGGTTTTCTTCCCGGTTAGACTCCGGCGGTTTCCTTCATCTGCGCGGCATGTTCGCGCATGTGGTTGATGTTCATGTTGAGCAGATCTTCCACCTTGCCGAAGCGCTCATGCGTCTGCTGAAGGTCACCTTCGGAGATGTGCTTCAGTTTCTTGTTGCACATCTCCACCACTTCGTCAAAGGCCTTGAGTGCATCCTGTGCAGTGGGGTAGTTCGTGTCGACCTTATCGACGCCGGGATATCCGCAGGCCTTGCAGACCGCGGTCGCGAAAAAGGTCTCGGTGCCAATCGCATGCTCGGCAGCCTGGCGGGGTGACCACGATTCTTCACCTTCGCCGCCGCCAGCGGGCTGCTTCTCCCATGCGTCGCCCACCTGTTCGAGCGCACTGCGGAATTCGGCCCGGGCCGCTGCGAGCTGTTCGCGAAGTTCGTCGGGTGTTGCCATGGAAACCTCCAGTAGTTGGAACGGGTATTGCTGGTGCCTGATGGTACACGCTGCTCACGGCGGACGCTTGCCGGCGGTAGGCTAGAGGAATGGAAGCGGCAGCGGCGTTGCGCCGCATTGCACACCTCATCGAAAGGGAATTGGGGTCGTCGCGGCGCTCATCGGCCTATCGCAAGGCGGCAGCAGCGGTCGATGAACTCAGCGCGGAGCAGCTATCGGACCTGGTCTCGCTGGGGCAGGTGCAGCAACTCCCCGGTGTCGGGTCGTCGACCGCGCAGGTCATCAAGGAGGCTGTCGAAGGGAAGGCACCGAAGCGGCTCGCCGACCTGGAAGCGGAGGACTCAGTTCTGCCGACGCTCGAAGGGGATGCGCTGGCGCTACGGGAGGCGCTTCGCGGCGATTGCCACACCCACTCGGAGTGGTCCGACGGGAAAACATCCATCGAAGAGATGGCGGACGCCGCGCGGGATGCCGGGCATGGGTACATCGTCCTGACTGACCATTCGCCGCGTTTGCAGGTGGCGCGTGGGCTGAGCGCTGAGCGCCTGGAGGCCCAGCTCGACGAGCTTGAAGAGCTCAACCGGCGGCTGGCACCGTTTCGCATTTTGACCGGCATCGAAACGGATATCCTGCCGGATGGTTCGCTCGACCAGCGGCCGGACCTGCTGGCGCGCCTGGACGTCGTGGTGGCGAGCGTCCACAGCAAGTTGCAGATGCCGCGGAAGGAGATGACGGAGCGGATGCTGGCCGCGATCCGCAACCCTAATATGGACATCCTCGGCCACTGTACCGGGCGGATGCGCAAATCGAACGGGGACCGGCCGGAATCGGAATTCGACGCAGCTGCAGTGTTCGAAGCGTGCGCCGAGTATGGGAAGGCGGTCGAGATCAACTCGCGGCCGGACCGCCGCGACCCGCCCCGGAGGCTGATGGCGGAGGCGCGGGACGCGGGGTGTCTCTTCGCCATCGACAGCGATGGCCACGCCCCCGGGGAGCTCGACTGGCTTGCGCTCGGCTGTGACCGCGCGGCAGGCTGCGGCATCACGGCGGAACGCGTCGTCAACACGATGGAGGCGGACGCGCTGGCAGAATGGGCAACAGGCCACGGGGAGGTGCAATCGTGAGCGGCGATGTCATGGTGTTCGGCGGTATCAACATGGACCTGGTGGTGGAGACACCCCGGCTGCCGCGTCCCGGCGAAACGGTCGAGGGTTCGCGGTTCGCCACCACGCCGGGCGGCAAGGGCGCGAACCAGGCGGTGGCCGCTGCCCGCGCGCTCGATGGGGCGCGGAACGTCCACATGGTGGGGCGCGTGGGTGACGATGCCTACGGGCAGGAGCTGCGCCAGCTCCTCGCGGACGACGAAATCAAGATCGACGCCACGGCGGTTGATAGCGGCGAGGACAGCGGGATAGCCGTCATCTTCGTCGACCGGGACGGTCAGAACACGGTGACCGCCGTCTATGGCGCGAACCTCAAATGTGGGCAGGAGGAGGTCGACGCCGTCGCGGCGTGCGCACCCGGCGCGGCCGTGCTGCTTGTCCAGCAGGAGATACCGCTGGAGACGACGCGGGCTGCGCTCGTCGCCGCCAGGGAGCACGGGGTGACGACCGTGCTCGACCCCGCACCCGCACGGCCGGATGGCGTCGAACTGCTCCCGTATGTCGACCTGGTGACGCCGAACCAGACGGAGGCCGAGGCGTTGTCGGGCGTGGCCGTGACCAGCGTCGCTGATGCGGCCGACGCCACCGCGGCGCTCCGCTCACAGGGCGCCGCTGGCGTGATCCTGACGCTGGGCGAGATGGGGTGCTTTGTTGACGCGCAGGGCGTCAAAGGACATTTCCCGGCGCTGCCGGCCGAGGTGGTGTCGACGCTGGCAGCGGGCGATGCGTTCAACGGTGGGGTGGCCGCCGCGCTCGCGGCGGGCGCCGGGCTTCGCGAAGCGGTGCAGACCGGCCTCGCAGCGAGCGCGCTGTGCATTGAACGCGCAGGGGCGCAGGCGGCTATGCCGCGACGTGCGGAGATAGCAAAGCGCATCGAGGCAGTGCCCGGCGCTTGAAGCCGTGCCGGTTTCGCGGACAGAATGCGCCAGCTCCTGGAAGGAGGGCGCGTATTGTCTGCACCGCTCAACGGGATCCGTGTGATCGAGGTGGCGAACTGGCTCGCTGCCCCGGCTGCAACGCGCCTCATGGCCGACCTGGGCGCGGACGTCATCAAGGTGGAACCGCCGGCGGGCGACATGCTCCGGCACTTTGCCCTGCGGTCGCTGGGGTATGACTACCAGTTCACCGACAGCCCGGCGTTCGAGGTCGACAACTTCGGCAAGCGGTCCATCACGATCGACCTTGAGAAGCCCGGCGGGCCAGAGCTCGTGAAACAGCTTGCGGCCGATTGCGACATCTTCGTGCTGAACCTGACACGGGCGCGGCGCGACCACTTTGGCCTGGGTTTCAACGAGCTTGCCGCTATCAATCCGCGGGTGGTCTATGCGTCGCTCACCGCCTATGGGTCGGAAGGGCCGGACCAGGATCGTGGGGGCTTCGATTACGCGGCGTTCTGGGCGCGGTCGGGCATCATGTCACTCCTGGGGGAACCGTCCGAGCCGCCGCCGTCATGCCGGGCGGGCCAGGGGGACCACAGCACGGCGCTCAACCTGCTGGCCGCTGTGCTGATTGGCCTGCGCCAGCGCGACGCGACCGGGGAGGCGCAACACGTGGAGCTTTCGCTCCAGGGCACCGGCCTCTGGAGCATTGCGGGCGACGCCTCCACCGCTCTCGTCGCCGGGCAGAACCCGCCACGGGTGAGCCGCGATGCGCCCACCCACCCGCTCCGGAACGTGTACCGCTGCGGCGATGACCGCTGGGTCCTGCTCGTGAACCCTTCGCCTTTCCCGGACCGGTGGCCGGCCTTCTGCAGCGTGCTGGGACACCCCGAATGGGCGGGGCCCGGCTACTGGGACAGCATGGACCGCTTCATCGCGGACAGCGCGTCGGCCGTGGCCGCCATTGACCCCGTCATGGCGACGCGCAGCCTGGCCGATTGGGGCGCCGATTTCGACCGGAACGGGATCATCTGGGCGCCGGTCGCGACCCTGCTGGAGGCGCTGAATGACCCGCAGGTGCGGGAAATGGGCTGGGTAACAAAGACAGAGGGCTCGTTTGGGCCGATCGAAACCCTCAACGCGCCCTTCAAAGTCTACGGTGCGGATGTGGGTATCCGCGGGCCGGCGCCGCGCCCCGGTCAGCATACGTTCGACGTCCTCGCCGACCTCGGGATCGACGACGACACCCTGGACCGGCTCGCCAGCGACGGCGTGCTTGGCTGAGCGCTTGTAATCGCCGCGCGCCGGGGCCTACATTGCGCCCCATCCAACGGAGGAAGTTGTCCCATGTCAGCACCGCTCGATGGTATCCGTGTTGTCGAAGTAGCGAACTGGCTGGCCGCGCCCGCCGCGACGCGCCTTATGGCCGACCTGGGCGCCGAGGTGATCAAGATCGAGCCGCCCGGGGGCGACATGTTCCGCGGGTTTCAGCTCCGCTCGCTGGGGTACGACTACGAGTTCCCCGGGAATGCCGCATTCGAGCTCGACAACTTTGGGAAGCGGTCGGTGACGGTCGACCTGGACAAGCCGGGCGGCGCGGACGTGGTGAAGAAGCTGGCAGCAGACTGCGACGTTTTCGTGACGAACCTGATCCCGCGGCGGCGCGAGCGGTTTGGCCTGGGCTGGGAGGCGGTGTCCGCGGCGAATCCCCGGGTCGTGTACTGCTCGTTTAGCGGCTACGGGACGCGCGGGCCGGACGAGAACCGCGCCGGGTACGACTACGCGGCCTACTGGGCGCGCTCGGGCATCATGAGCCTGCTCGCCGAGCCCGACGCGCCGCCGCCACTCTGCCGGGGCGGGCAGGGTGACCATGCGACGGCGCTCAACATACTCTCGGCGGTGCTCGCGGGGCTCCGCGTGCGCGACCGGGACGGCGTGCCCCAGCATGTCGAGGTGACGCTGCAGGGCACGGGGATGTGGACGATTGCGGGCGACTATTCGGCGGCGCTGCTGTCGCGGCAGCACCCGCCGCGCATCAGCCGGCAGGCGCCGACGCACCCGGTCTGGAACTCGTACGAGTGCGCCGATGGGAAGTGGATCTTGCTGGTGAACCCGGTGCCGTTCCCGAACGCGTGGCCGCGGTTTTGCGAGATCCTGGGCCACCCCGAGTGGGCGCAGGAAGGCCAGTACGACGACATGGCGAAGCTGCTCGCCGGGAGCGCGGAGCTGACGGCGCAGATCGACCCGGTCATCAAGACGCAGAACCTCTCGCACTGGGCGGCGGAGCTCGACCGGCAGGAGATCATCTGGGCGCCGGTGGCGACGACCACCGATGTCATCGACGACCCGCAGGTGCGCGAGATGGGCTGGATCACCGAGACGGACATGTCGTTCGGGCGCGGCGAGACGCTGGACACGCCGTTCAAGGTCTACGGGTCGGACACCGGCGTGCGCGGCCCCGCCCCGACGCCCGGACAGGACACCTTCGACGTGCTCGCCGAGTTGGGCATCGAAGGTGACGAGCTGAACCGGCTGGCGACGGACGGCGTGCTGGGGTAGGCGACCATCTCTGTTGCATGGAAGGCCGACTTGTCCAGCAGGAACCATTGCCCCCCCGGAAAACTGCTGGTGTCGCTCGCTATAGGCATTGCAGGCGGTAACTGTCGTCGAGATCACATGCCGGAAAATAAAGGGGGAAGCACGTGAAATTAGCAGCAGCAGCGCTGGGCGCGATTCTTGCGGGTGGCGGCGTAGCAGCAGCCGGTGTGGTATTGCTCACGAGCGGGCCGTTTACTCAGACCTCAAGTGAGGAGCAAGCGACGCAAACACCGGTGCCCACTGAAGCCGCGGAAGGTGCAACCGGTGAGGATGGTACGGCCACACCTGAGCCAACAGAGACTCCCGAGGGGACATCTATCGAAGGTGAAGGACGCTTGGCAGAGCTAGCCAGCGAGGTCGACACAGACGAGTGGATCCTTGTTGATGAGGAGCAAGTATGGGCGACGGCCCTGATGCCAGAATCTTTCGCGTACACGATCCGAGAATGGGATGACTATATCGTTGGAGATCCAGGCGTTCCGATCTATGAGCTCGTGATCCGACCGGAGAACGAGGACGATCGGACTCCAATGCCGGCACATGAGTGGCGGGATGAACAGCTCACAGTGTCGATCGTCTTCCTCCCGGAGGATGTCGAACCAATTCCGTTCGGGGAATCGGATGCGACCGTGTTTGACAGCACCACCATGAGCGTTGACGGACGGGAGGTTCAGGTCCGCGACTTCGATGATGAGCATGGTCCCCGACGTGTGGTGGCCACCGGGAGTCTCGAACTCGGGCCTGGAACGTTGCACATCTTTGGCATAGCGACGCCCGCCGAGGAGGACGAGCAGGTTACGACGCTGCTCGGCATTCTCCAATCGATTGACGCAAGGTAGGGTCGGCATGCAGAGCACGCGACTCCTAATTAGTGCACTCGCGGTCTATGTGTTGGGGATTTTCCTATCCGGAGGGGCGAGTGGCATTGCTGAAGCGCAAAGCCCGCCGGACCACCCAAGCGAAACGTCTGGGATGAATACCGGTGGCCGTGGACATATGATGATGCATGGAGGATCACACAGGGCTGGAATGGGCCTGTTAGTCATACGGGGTCGCTAGCCCACGCGGTCGACTTCAGCCTCACTGGCGGTGGTGGTAACCAGCCGATCTGGGCGGCGCGGGACGGAACAGCGGTCTGCCAAGATTTGAGGTCGGCAAATCTCGGATTCGCTGTTCGTATCACGCATGGAAATACCTCACACCTTTACGCTCATCCCGACCAGTGCTACTTTGCGGGATCGATGTTCGTTGCCCAGGGGCGTCATATTTCCTACACGGGAACCACGGGCAGCGAACCGGGCGACTACGATGATCATCTGCATTTCCAGGAGAATACGAGCACTACGAGTGTGATATCGCAAGACTTCACCATGGCCGGCGTTTCGAATTTCGCGCACACGCTCGTGCATGATGATTGGGCAGATTCAGACAACCTCGCGCCAGGCTACACGACTCCTCCCATCGATTGGGACGAAGATCTTCACGACAAGTACGAGGACGCCGGTGGGTGGGACCCTGTTGGGTCGACTTCGTCGATTCCCGCATGGAGTCCTGGGCGTTACACGGGAGGCCCCTGCGGCACTGGTGGCACGCCAGGTTGGTATGAGTGCACTTCGAATAGCCGAAGTGGAATCATCCAAACCTTCAAGGGGGCCGGTTCGGGTGAAGGCGAGCACGCCATATTCATGGGCGATGGGGAGAGCGCAGCGTTCATGAGCCGCGGCCCCCTTGGCGGATTCACTGACATCTGGTCCAACGGGGAGGACGGATTGCATCACCTCGGATATCCGACGGGCGATTCGTTCCCAATTGGGGGCGGCGAACACCGGATGAACCATCAGGACGGGTATTGGGTTTACGACGCCAATGCTGGTGAGACTCGGTTCTACACGTACGATTCCTTGGGGAACCCAATCTTACTGCACACGTCTAACTATTGGGATTAGCGACGACCTGATTCGGTGCTCTGGCGCTTGCCG
>SKSF01000188.1 GCA_007118095.1 Dehalococcoidia bacterium | reverse complement strand
GAGTTTGTCACGCCGCTGGGCCCGATGGTTTCGGCAATGTCTGGCGGCAATGTAAGCGCCCCCGATATCGGCGGCAGCTCTTCGATGCGGCTGGAGTAAGGCCGGCGAAAAACGCCCGGCCCACAGCACCCATTCGACTCCACGAACGGAAACAGCCCGCTCAGCGGGTGGCGGCGTGCTGCTGCTGCGCGCCTGCAACCCCCGATGTCGAGCGTGCGGTGCGGCACGCAGAAGGTAACGCGGCGAAAAGACGGGTACCGATGACGTGTCATGGGCCTGCAGGGATGGCGCAAGGCGTCCGATAGTCCAAACCGGGAGGAAGTGCCATGGCACGTTCAATTGCGCAAGCAACACGAGGGTCCAGCCGGAACCGGAGCATCCTGCTGCTCGCGGCACTGTTCGGACTCCTGAGTGCGGGACTGATGTTCGCGTTCCTGAGCACGCGCGGCGGGGACGAATCTGTCGAGGAAACGCTGCGGGACGCGGGCGAGGTGGAGACCATGGTAGTGATGGCCCGGGATGTGGCGTTCGGAGAGACGATCACTTCCGACATGCTCACAGAGGAACCAGTCCCTGTCCGGGCGATCCTGCCGAGCGCCTACCAGAACCGGGCTGACGTGGAGGGGCTCGTCGCAGCGGCGCCGTTGTTCGCGGGCGAGCAAGTGCTGCCAGGCAAGGTGACATCCACCGCTGACCAGGACACGCTCGCTTTCAAGGTGCCGGAGGGCATGCGGGCGCTTTCGCTCGAGGTCCCCCACGAGGCATGGGTGAACGCGGGGCTTCCACAGCCCGGCGACCGGGTGGATGTGCTGGCGCTCACCGCCATGCTGGCCGAAGACCCGCTGACCGGCGATAACGTCCCCGAGGTGCGGTCGCGGCTGATGGTGCAGGACGTTGAAGTCCTGGCGCTGGCGCAGTCGCTGGTGGACTACTTCCCGGAGACGGAATTGACGCGCGAAGACGATGACGAGGATGGCGAATTAGGCGGCGAAGCTTCGACCGCGACAAACGGCGACGGGGAGGATGGCGCTCGCCAGGCGTTCCGTGCGACCGACGGGTCCCAGACCTACGAAGAATCGGTGTCGGTCACGCTGGCGCTGCTGCCGGAGGATGCGGCAAAGCTGGCATTGCTTGACGCGCTGGACGATGAGGCAGGCCAATACCGCATTTTGACCCGGCACCAGTCGGACAGGGAGATCATCGGCGACCAGTCGAACTGGACGCTGGAAGACCTTTTCGAGTTGAACTAGGGGCGTGGACGGCTCGCAGCCTCGCGCCCGGGCTGCCCGGCCCGGGCACACAGCAACCCAGGCCGAAGGACGGCCAACGACGGTGGAGGATAGGATATGTCGAGGGTTCCCCAGGTTATTGTGGTCGACCCCGACCGTGAGCGGGCGGCTGATGTTGTAAAGCTGCTTGAGAGCATCGGTATTGAAGTCCCTTCTAGCTGCGGCTACGGGGTGGAGGCGTTCACGCTTGCGATGAGCATGGAGCCCGATCTTGTGCTGATGCGCGTGGAGGAACCCCTGGTCCGGCCGATCCAGACGCTGACGCGGCTGCACGACGGGATGCCTGACGTGCCGGTGGTGGTGTTTTCTACGCAGGCGAACCTGCGGCTGATGCGGCAGGCGCTGGTTAGCGGCGCTTCGGATTACCTGCAGGAACCGCTGAAGCCGGAGGAAGTCGAAGAGACCATTTTCACGGTCCTGGAGCGCAAAGAGCGCGAGCAGATGCGGCGGCGCGGCGAGCTCGAGGAGCCGGCGCCGCAGGGCACAATCATCACGGTCTTCGGCGCGAAGGGCGGCATCGGGAAGACGACCGTCGCTTCGAACCTGGCAATCGCGCTTGCGCGGGAGGCACACCAGTCAGTCGCGCTGGTGGACATGGATACGCGCTTCGGCGACGTGGCCATCACGATGGACATCCCGGTGGAGCGGTCGATTGCGGACCTGGCGCGGAACCTGGACAACGTGGACCGGGAGACGCTGCGTGACTACCTCGTTACGCACGAGTCGGGGGTGGACATCCTCCCGGCGCCGACGCGTCCGAGCGACTGGCGGAACCTGAACGCCGGGCATATCCGCGATGTGGTGGACGTGCTTGCGCAGACGCACGACTTCGTAATCCTCGACACGCCGGGGACGTTCAACGAAATCGTGGCGGCGGCGATCGAGGTCGGGAGCATGATCCTGCTGGTGACGACGCTCGACATGGCCAGCATCAAGGATACCGTCCTGGCACTGGAGATGCTGCAGGAGCGGTTCGGGGACGACGAAGAGCGCATCAAGGTCGTGCTGAACCGGTCAGGCATCGACACGGGGGTCCGTGAGGACGATGTGGAGGCGACGCTGGATACGAAGCTGTGGTGGCGTATCCCGAATGACGATGAAGTCGTGAAGGCGGCGCAACTGGGCCGCCCAATCGTGATGGGACGGCCGGATTCGAAGGCCTCTGTGGCGCTGCTGGACATGGCGTGCGCGCTGGCAGGTGTGACACGCAAGAAGCCAGCGCGGCGCTCCGGGTTCAGCCTGAGTATGTTGCTCCGGCCGTTCACGTTCATGAGGAAGACAGCGTAGAGAGGACGACCCCACCACCAGAAGGCGGGTATCGCTGATGAGCAAGGACGAACAGAAACAAGAGGGCCAGGAACGCCGGCGTTTCGGTTGGGGCGCTGCCCGGCGGCGGCAGTCGGACGGGAACAGCGGCGGAGAAGAGACGCAGGGCGGGAAGGAAGAACCGCCAAAGCTGAAGCCTTCGGGCCAGTTCGCGCGACCGCAACGGCGGTGGGCCACGGGCGATGTGGAAACGGGCGGCAGTGACGGCGGGGCCGGTGGCAACAAAACGGCGGAGGGCGCCCCGAAAGAGAATGCCGCCCCGGCCGACGGCGGCGGTGGCGGTGGCTCGGTAAACGGTGCGGCGGGGACGGCGGTGGCGCCAAAGAAGGCCCCAAACCCGGTGCTCTCTCCTGAGGAGGCCGGGCGCCGGATGAACCCGCAGCTGGAACAGGCGAAGATCCGGCTGCACGAGCTCTTGATCGAAGAGCTCGAGCAGGGGGCACTGGAGGGCCTTGCGTCGGAGCGGCAGCGCGAAGCGGTTACGAAGGCGGCGCGGGAGCTGATCCAGCAGGAAGGTCTGCAGATCGGCGGGAACCGTGACGACCTGGTGGAAAGCGTCGCGGACGAGGTCCTGGGACTGGGGCCACTGGAACCGCTCCTGCGGGAGCCTTCGATTACGGAAGTGATGGTGGTCGACCTCGACCGGATCTACTACGAAATGAACGGGCGAATCCTGCGGAGCGCGGCGCGGTTCCGGGACGTGCCGCACGCGATGCGCATCATTGAACGCATTGTGGCCCCGCTGGGGCGGCGTATCGATGAGTCGAGCCCGATGGTGGACGCGCGGCTCCCGGACGGCTCCCGTGTGAATATCACCATCCCGCCGGTTTCGCCGAAGGCGCCGACGATCACCATCCGGAAGTTCCGCGCGGACAAGATGCGGATGGCCGATCTGATCGCGGTCGGCGCGATGAGCGAGGAGACGGCGGAGTTCCTGGCTATGTGCGTGCGGGCGCACATGAACATCATCATCAGCGGTGGTACGGGCACCGGTAAGACGACGTTGCTGAACGCGCTTTCGAGTTTCATCCCGAACACCGAGCGGATCATCACGATCGAGGACCCGGCCGAAGTGCGGCTGCAGCAGGAGCACGTCATCACGCTCGAGGCGCGGCCGGCGAGTATCGAAGGGAAAAACCAGGTCACGCAGCGTGACCTGGTGAGGAACACGCTGCGTATGCGCCCGGATCGCATCATCGTGGGGGAGGTCCGGAGTGCCGAGGCCTTCGACATGTTGCAGGCGATGAACACGGGCCATGACGGGTCGATCTCGACGGTCCACGCCAACACACCGCGAGACGCGGTGGCCCGCCTGGAGAACATGGTGCTGATGGCCGCGATGGACCTCCCACAGCGGGCAATCCGCGAACAGATCGCGTCGGCCGTCCATGTCTTCATCCAGGTGACGCGCATGCAGGACGGGTCGCGGCGCGTATCTCATGTGACGGAAGTGAGCGGCATGGAGGGCGAAACGGTCACGTTGCAGGACATCTTCCTGTTCGAGCTGGACCATGTTGACGAGCAGGGCAAGGTGCACGGCGCGATGCGCCCAACGGGCATCCGCCCGAACTTCGCGGCGAAGTTTGCCCTGGCGGGGATCGAACTCCCGAAGGACATCTTCGACCGGAACCGGGGAGCGTTGTAGCCATGTTGCTCGCAATGCTGACCGCGGCGGCGTTTGGGCTCTTCGCGACGACCGCGACGATGTGGCTCTTTCGGACAGGTGGGACGTCTCACCTCGCCGCTGCGCGGCTGGAGGGACTGCGGGGCGACCGGCATCAGCAAGAACGACAGGAATCGGCGGCCGAGGCGGCGCTCCGGCGGCGGACGAATGTTGAGCTCTATGGCGTCCGGGTGGTCTCAAGCAACATCGCGGCGCGATGGAGCACAGACCTGGAGCAAGCCGGCCTGACGTTGAACGCAAAGGAGTACCTCATCTTCCGGATGACGGCCGGGCTCTTCCTGGTCGCGCTGGGGCTCTTGATCTCACCCATCCCGCTGCTGGCGCTGCTGGCTTTCCCGGCAGGGTTCTTCCTGGTTGGTGTCTGGGTACAGCGCCGGATCACGAGCCGGCGACAGAAGCTCGAAGCTCAGCTTATCGAGCTGCTGCAGATGGTGGCGAGCGGGCTTCGTGCGGGGTTTGGCTTCATCCAGGCGATGGAGTCTTCGGCGGCGCAGATGCCCGACCCGATTTCGAGCGAAATCCGGCGGACGCTCCGCGATATCGCCGTGGGTTCGACGGTTGAGAGGGCGCTGGACGCGTTGAACAAGCGTGTCGGCAGTTCGGACTTCGATATCGCTATCACGGCGATCATGATCCAGCGAACTGTTGGCGGGAACCTGGCGGAGATTCTCGACAGTGTCTCGCACACCATGCGTGAACGTGAGCGTATCCGGGGGGAAATCCGCACACTCACAAGCCAGCAGCGGCTGACGGGGTACGTCATCGGTGGCATCCCCCCTGGATTGCTGGGGGTGTTCATGCTGATGAGCCCGGAATTCATGACACCATTGTTCACGGACCCAATAGGACAACTTTTCCTGGCCGTGGGCGCGACCCTAGAAGTCATCGGGTTCCTTGTGATCCGGAAGATCGTGAACATCGAGGTTTAGGGCCATGGAACTCCTGATCGCGCTCGGCACATTTATCACGGTCACGCTGACGGCTTACGGGCTGCTGTACCAGGGCGGAACGGCTGCGGCGATGGATGCGCGGCTCAGCGGGCTGCGATACGATCGAACGTCCCGCGACGATGTTTCGGACCCGGAGGCGGCCTTCAAGGCGCGCGTCCTGAAACCGCTGGCGCAGGGTGCCGGCGCGAGGGTGAATGCTCTCCTGCCTTCGACCGCGGCAACCCGGATCGAAGCGGCCCTCGACAGCGCGGGGATGACGATGAAGCCGGGACAGTTCATCGTCATCGTGGGCCTGGCTGCCGGCATCCTGCCCGTGCTCGGGGCAATGTATACGCTCATGCTCGGCGGGGGATTCCTGGCGGCAGCGGGGGCATTCGCCGCGATGCTGGGGCTGGCGCTGTACGCGCCGCGCATGTGGCTGATGAACCGGGTGAAGAAGCGCCAGAAGCTCATCTGGAAGGCGCTCCCGGACGCGTTCGACCTGATTACGGCGTCGGTGGAGGCGGGACTTGGTGTGGACGCGGCGTTCACGCGCGTGATCGATAAGATCGAAGGACCATTTGCCTATGAGCTTTCGCGGGCGATGCGTGAGATTCAGATGGGACGCGCGCGGCGGGAAGCTTTTGCGGACATGGCGGAGCGGGCAGGTGTCGAAGAACTGCGGACGCTCATCAACGCAATCATCCAGGCAGAGCAACTTGGTATCTCGATCGGTTCAGTCATCCGGGTTCAGACTGGGGTCATCCGGACCAAGCGCCGGCAACACGCCGAGGAACAGGCATTCAAGGCGCCGATCAAGATGGTGTTCCCGCTTGTGTTTTTCATTTTCCCGGCCATCATGATCGTGATTGGCGGGCCCGCGGTGCTACAGATGATGGACGGACTGGGTGGTTAGTGTCCGTGATGAGACTTCGGGGTTCTTGATAGCGAGCACGGCGTCGTGGGCACGGAACCCATGGACGCGGTTCCGCGGCCTCATGCTGCGCCGCGGGCTGGACATCGGGGGCGGGCTCGTGATTGAGCCGTGCAACTCGATCCACATGATGTTCATGCGGTTTCCGATCGATGCGGTCTTCTACAACAAGGCACACGAGGTGACGCGGGTCGCACGGGGCTTGCGGCCGTGGACGGGGTTTGCACTCGGCGGGCGTGGGGCGAGGGGGGTCATCGAACTGCCGGAGGGCGCGGCCCAGGGCGTTGAGCCGGGGCATCGGCTTGTGTTTGAGGATGGGGCGGAAGCGCCCGGTTAACGCGGTGGCATGCTGCCGGAGGTGGGGCCTGGTCGAGACCCTGCACGAGCGTCCGCATCGTCACCAGGGGATTCTCCGTTCAGGTAGAGCTCCGGGCCAAACTCGCTCACGGGATGGACTGCGTCACAGGGGATGTGTGCGGTGGCGGCATGCTCGCGAATGAGTTGTGCATCCGGCCCGTCATAGATGCACCGGAGTTCTTCGCCTTCACGGTCCCAATAGCTGCGGACCCAGCGAAGGCTGGGGAACTCGGGTAAGCACCAGATTGCCCTCAAAGCAGCGGCATCGATGTCTTCGTCAGTCGCCCCGGGGACCTTCCTGAGAATCATATATCGCGGCATTCTGCTCCCTTGCTTTTCCTGGTCTTACGAAGCCTATAGACGGCTGTGATGCGTTCGACTCATCACGGCTATTGCAACGCCTGATCTTACCACCACTCCGGCGGCACCTGTCGAGCCAGTGGTCAGTCCACTGCGTCGGGGTCGACGGGTTCAAGCACTGATTCGAGGTCGGACGCGCGAATACGAAGGGCGCGCTGGCCTGCGAGCCGCGACGCGGGGAGACGGCCGGCGCGGATCCAGGAACGCACGGTCTGGACATGCACGCCGAGGACTTCGGCGGCTTCTTCGGGGGAGTAGAGTTTTTCGACGGCGCGCTGTGTCGGTGCAGCGGTACCACCGGCTGCCTGGCTCCGGATGTACTCCTCGAGTTCGGCGACGGTAACGCCGAGCTCGCCGAACACTCGCTGGGGAAGCCCTTCGCCGGTATTCATGAAGGCGAACAGGTAGGTGAGCTCGTCGATACGGTGTGAGCCACGGCGACGGGCTTCACGCGTGAGCGTGGCGGCGAACCGGACGACATCGTCGGCCATGTTGCCGCGCCGCCCGGGATCAACGGGGGTTGTGGTGCGCTCGACGATGTCTTCGACCAGGCGCACATCAATGGTTATGGGGCCGAAGGTGAAGAAGCCGAAGCGCGACATCCGCAGGAGATAGGCAAGGAAGAGCATGTCGAGGGTGACGACCGAGGTGCCGAGCCGGTCCGCGAGGTTGAAGACTTCGCGCTGAACTTCTTCGACAAAACTCCCCTGTTCATCGCCGCCTGCCTGCCCGGGGAAGGTATTGAGGGTGGCGTCGTGGTCTCGTTCCATGGGGACAGTATGACACGAGCGTCGCGCTACGCAAAACAATGCTAAACTCCCGCAGGATACTTGACATGCGATAGATTATCTGCGTACAAGATAGTTCTACGTTGTTCCAAGGAGGACGAGAGCATGACGGCACCAACTGTCTCACGGACGATTATCGACGAGGCAACCATCGAGCGATTCGGGCAGCGAGCATCGACGTACGACGCCGAGAACCGGTTCTTCAGCGAGGATTTCGAAGAGCTCCGCGCATCCGGGTATTTGAAGATGCCGATCCCGGAGGAGTTTGGCGGGGCCGGTTTGAGCTTGGCCGAGGTCTGCCAGCAACAACGGCGGCTGGCCTACCGCGCCCCGGCCACGGCACTGGCAACGAACATGCACCTGTACTGGATGGGGGTCGCGGCCGACCTGCGCCGCATGGGTGATTCGTCGTTGACGTGGATGCTGGAAGAAGGAGCGGCCGGCGAGGTCTTTGCCGCAGGCCATGGGGAAGTTGGGAACGACCTGCCGTTGTTCCTTTCGACGGCGCAGGCAGAGCGCGTGGACGAAGGTTACCAGTTCACCGGGCGGAAGATGTTCGGAAGCCTGACTCCGGTCTGGACGCGGCTGGGCATCCATGCGATGGATACGACAACAGACCCCAATGCCCCACAGGTGATCCACGCGTTCATGCCACGGGAGACGCCGGGGTACCGGATCGAAGAGACCTGGGACACGCTTGGCATGCGTGCAACGCGGAGTGACGACACGGTCCTGGATGGCGCCTTCGTGCCGGACCGGTATATCGCGCGCGTTCTGCCTGCCGGTGTCCCGGACCTGTTCGTGCTTACTATCTTTGGCTGGGCGGAGTGTACGTTCGGAAATGTCTACCTCGGTCTCGCCGAGCGGGCACGGGACCTCGCGGTAGAAGGCGCAAAGAAGCGGACCTCACTGGCGGTGAGCCGTTCGATGGCGTACCACCCGGAGGTCCAGCACAGCATCGCCGAGATGGTCTTGGCGCTGGAAGCGGCCGGTGCACAGATCGACCGCGCTGCGGACGAATGGTCACGGGGCGTCGACCACGGCCATGACTGGCCAATGAAGCTGGTCGCGGCAAAGCACAACGCGGTGGAGGCGGCCAAGAAGGTGGTCGACAACGCCATGACGATCAGCGGTGGCGCCGGGATGTTCAAGCGCAACGAGCTGGAGCGGCTCTACCGCGACGTGCGCTGTGGCGGGTTCCACCCGGCGAACGGGCTCCTGGTCCACGAAATTGTCGGTAAGACGGCGCTGGGCATCGACCTCGGCGAACAGCCTCGCTGGGGATAGCCGTCGATGCCGGTCTTGCGGATGAGGAGTGGCGGCCGCGCATTCATGCGCGGCCGCCACTCTGCCCAGGATCAGGAACTGCGACGTGCGGCGACGGGGGCGCGGAACCTCCGGCGGTATTCGCCCGGCGTGATGCTCGTGGTGCGTTTGAACACGCGGCGGAAGGCGGCGGGTTCCTCGTAGCCGACAGCCCAGGAGACGTCATCGACCGACATGGCGGAGCGCTCGAGGAGCTGCTTGGCTTCTTCGACACGAAGGTGCTGGACGTATTGCAGCGGTGAGTATCCTGTCGCGCGCTTGAAGCGGCGTTTGAAGGTGCTTTCGGGCAGGCCTGAGCGCCGGGCCATTTCCTCTACCGGGGCAGCCTGTGCGTAGTTCTCGTTCACCCACCCTTCGAGTTCGCGGACGACGGCATCTTGATGGCTGGACCCCGGTGAGAACGACACATATGGCGCCTGGCTGTCCCGATGCCACTGATACAGCAGGAACTTGCCGATGGACTGGGCAGCGGTGGGACTCACGTGACGTGCGATGAGGTAGAGGATGAGGTCCTGCCATGAACTGGCGGCGCCGGACATGACGAACTCATCGTTTTGCCCGGTGGTGATGAGCAGTTCTTCGACGCGGAGGCGGACATCGGGGAAGTTGCGACGGAACGTGGGGGCGAACGCCCAGTGCGTCGTTGCCTCGTGCCCATCGAGCAAGCCCGTTTCCGCGAGGACAAGAGCCCCAGCGCAAGCTGCGCACAGGTCTGCCCCGGCAGCATGCATGTCCTGCAACCATTGCACGGTTTCGGGGTAGCGGCCGGTGATCCACTCTTCCCGCTCAAAGATCATCGACGCTGCTATGACGATGTCAGTCCGTTTAACGTCGGCGACGGATCGCTGCACCTCGATGGGAAGGCTGAAGACGCTGTTGAAGGTGCCCCGTTCGGGGCCAACGATCTCGACTTCGAAAAGCTTCGCACGTCCTCCGCGTTCCTCGGTAACGACAGCATCGGCGAGCGTCAGGGTTTCGTAGATACCGTGAATCGGGTTAGCGATGGACTCGGGCAGGGCCAGCAGGCTGACATGGATGGGCCTGGCGGTGTCGGACACAGCATACCTCCCGGGCGAAATGAACCGGTTTTGAGCAGTCTGGCTCTCGGCGTGGGACGTGGCAAGTATCACATTGTCCGTGTGACGCGAGATTTGCCGAGGCAACTCAGTCATTACAGACAAATACGAGAGGGTGTACGGTCAAATGTTCATAGCCATCGAGCATGAAATCCACGATAGCGCCAAGTTCCAGGACTGCGTCGCGCAGGCGGCGACGCCCCCGGAGGGTGTGCGAGCCCACCAGTTCCTCCCAGCGCAAGACCTGAGCCGGGCAGTCTGCATCTATGAGGGCCCTTCCGTAAGCGCGGTTAGCGCGTACGTTGACTCCGTGCTGGGAGACTCCAGCACGCAGTACTACTTCGTTATCGCGGAAGAGCAAGCTGTCGGACTGCCGGCAGGCCAGCGAGCCTGAACGACGCCACACAGAACGAATCCAGCCGACTGGTTTTGGCACAGAGTTGAACAAGGAAACGAACGATATGGTTGACACAGGAACTTTCTCGCGATTGACATCGACCTTTCGCGGGCGGGTGATTCGCCCGATGGATGAGGACTACGACGAGGCGCGCGCGCTGTATAACGGCATGATCGACAAGCGGCCCGCGCTGATTGCGCAGCCGACCGACGCGGCGGATGTGGCACGGGCGCTCCAATTTGGCCGTGAACAAGGCTCGCTGACCGCAATCCGCGGAGGCGGGCACAACGGCCCGGGACTGGGAAGTTGCGACGATGGCCTCGTTATTGACCTGTCCCAGATGCGCTCGGTGGAGGTCGATCCCAATTCACGGACGGTGACCGCGGCTGCCGGGTGTACCCAGGGCGACCTGGACCGTGCGACCCACGCCCATGGCCTGGCGGTGCCCGCGGGCATCGTGTCGACGACGGGCATCGGCGGGCTCACGCTCGGGGGTGGCCACGGGTACCTTACCCGCAAGCACGGGCTGACGATTGACAACCTCGTGGAGGCAACGGTGGTGCTCGCGGATGGCAGGGTGGTGACCGCGAGCGAGACGGAGCACTCTGACCTGTTCTGGGCGCTGCGCGGCGGCGGCGGGAACTTCGGCGTTGTCACCGAGTTTGTCTACCAGGCGCACCCGGTGAGCCAGGTCTACGCAGGACCGATTTTCTGGCGGCTGGAAGACGCGCGAGAGGTGATGAGGGCATACCGGCACTTTCTGCCGCAGGCCCCCGAGGAGCTTGGCATTTTCCTGGGGCTCAAGAGCGTGCCTTCGACGGCGCCATTTCCCGAGGCGATCTGGGGGCAACGCATATGTGCGCTGATCTCGTGCTACAACGGGACCGCCGAGGAGGCGGAGGCGGTCTTGCAGCCGCTCCGCGCGGAGCTGCCGGAGCCGATCATGGATGGCATGGCTACGATGCCGTTCCCGGACGTGCAGGCCATGTTCGACCCGCTGCTGCCGCCGGGTTTGCAGTGGTACTGGAAGGGTGACTTCGTGAAGGAGCTTCCCGACGAGGCGATCGAGGCGCACATTGAGCAGGCATCGAAGTCGCCAAGCGAGCTCTCACTGATGCACCTCTACCCGGTGGATGGCGCTGTGCGCCGGGTCGCGCCGGATGCGACGGCGTGGAGCGCCCGGGATGCGACCTGGTCGATGGTGATCGCCGCTATCGACCCGGACCCGGCAAAAGCTGATGAGCTGAGGCGCTGGGGACGAGCGTATTGGGAGGCCGTCCACCCGTACACGATGGGCGGCGCCTACATCAACTTCATGATGGAAGAGGGCGAGGAACGTATCAGGGCGACGTACGGTCCGAACTATGACCGGCTGCGCCAGGTGAAGGCGGAGTACGACCCCGAGAATGTCTTCCGTGTAAACCAGAACATCAGCCCGGCGGCTGTTGCTGTGTGACCGGAGGCCTTCGGGGCCGAGCAAACCCGGCCCTTCCCGGGCCAAACGGAGACCGCAGGCGCCGCCCGGCAGCGGGCGGCGCCTGTCTTTTTCGGCGCGATACGACTCAACAGACAAGACAAGGAGCAAGGGGATGGAGATAACTCTGAGACGAGGACTCATTTGGGCAGTGCTGGCAGTTGGAGCATTCGCATTGTTCGGGACTTCGGCGGTACTGGCGCGTCCTGCGACTCAGACCGAGGCGCCTGTCGTCACCTTCGATGACCCATCGGTTGTAACCGGCACAACGACGCTGCTCCGAACCCATGACGGGATCCGGATGACGCTGAAAACGACCGACCTCGACCCACGGGCCACTTACACGGTGTGGTGGGTGATCTTCAACAACCCGGAGGCGTGCGCCCTGGAGGGGGTGGGGCATTGTGTTGAGGACGACCTGTTCAACCCGGAGACCGGGCCATCGATCCTGTACGCGGCAGGGAACGTGGTGTCGCCCAACGGGAAAGGTAACTTCGCCGGCTCGCTGAAAACAAGCGACCTGAGCGGCTGCCAACCACCATGGGACGGCCTGGAGCTTTGCGCCAACGGGCTTGAAGATCCCGACGGGGCCGAGGTGCACCTCGTCGTCCGGACGCACGGTGAAAGGGTCCCGGGGAAGGTGAACGAGCAGATCGGCACCTTCGCCGGTGCATGCACTGCCGAATCCTCGTTCGGGGCTGGCGACGGGCCCAACGACTGCGAGGACCAGCAGGTCGCTATCCACCAGTAGGCGCTGACCAAACTTCCTGGTGGCCGGGTCGCGGCGTCAATGCCGGCGGCCCGGCCTCGTCACTGCAGCAACACCCCGGCCGATATACCCGACGTCAACGCGCGTGCCTCATGGCGCTGCCACCGCCGGGACCGGGAGGCGAAAGCGCTGGCGGTACCCGGCCGGGGTCATTCGTGTCGTACGCTTGAAGACACGGCGAAACGCAGCCGG
>SKSF01000157.1 GCA_007118095.1 Dehalococcoidia bacterium | reverse complement strand
GGGCAAATGGGTCACCGTGGCTGCATGGGCCATCGCTGCGCTCATGGTCACCTTCTTCGGCCCCACACTCGCGGACGTCCGCAGCGACGAACTGGAACAGTTTCTCCCCGCCGACTCAGAAACCACGCTCGTCGCTGAACTCGCGGCGGAGCGGTTCGCCGAAGAAGGCCCGGTCGTCCTCGCGGTGTTCCATCGCGCCGGCGGCCTGGAACCCGGCGACTTCCAGCACATCCAGCAGTTTGTCGGTCACCTGGAAAGGGGAGCACCAGCCGAGGCTGTGACGGCCGTTACGGCCCCTGCGGGCCCCGGCGACGTTCAGCTTGTTGCGGCCGACGGCCGCACGGCCATTGTCACCGCCCAGGCCATCCCATCCGCCGGGACGCCCGAGTTCCTCGATGCTATCGAAACCATCCGCGACCAGGCACACCAATACCGTGACGCGACGATGGAGGTGGAAGTCGGCGGCGCCGCGGGGTTCCTGGCTGACCTCCAGGAGGTCTTCGACCTCATCGAGGGCTTTCTGCTGGCTATCACAATCGGTCTTGTCATCGTCCTGCTGCTCATCGTTTACCGCTCACCCATCGTCGCAATGGTCCCGCTGCTTTCGATCGGCGCCGTCTACCAGCTCGCGCAAAGCCTGGGCACATGGCTGGCCCAGGGGTTCGATCTCACCGTGAGCGGGCAGGCCACTGGCATCATGACGGTGATCCTCTGGGGAACCGGCACCGACTACACGCTGTTTGTTTCCGCCCGCTACCGGGAAGAACTCGGCCGCTACCAGGACCACAACCGGGCCATCCGCGAAACCATCCGCGGGGTTGGCGGCGCCGTGCTTGCAGCTGCCGCGACAATCATCGTCGCGGCGCTCTTGCTGCTCCTCGCGAATCTCGAGCTCTATAGCTCGAGCGGGCCGATCATCGCGCTGGCGGCGGCGCTCATGCTGCTCGCCGCGCTGACGCTGGTCCCTGCCCTGCTTGCGATCCTGGGCCGTTGGGCCTTCTGGCCGTTCAAGCCCGAATTCGAGCCCGGCGAAGCCGGGGAACAGCGCCGCGAAGGCCGCGTGTACGGGGCGATCGGCCGGTTCGTGGTCGGGCGTCCCCTGGGCGTCCTTCTCGCGGCGGTTGTCGTGCTCGCCCTCGGGTTCACCGGCCTCTTCTGGTACGACCCCGACTACGATCAGCTCGAATCCCTCCCCGGCGGCAGCGAATCCGTGTCTGCCATCACACTCCTCGAAGCCGGGTTCCCCGCCGGCCATGCCGCACCCACTCGCGTGCTGGTCGACCTGGGAGACGAAGGCGACGTCCTCTCCCCGGGCGGCCTTGAGACAGTCGATGCGGTCACGGATGCATTCCACGATCTCAATGTGGTCAGGGACATCCGCGGGCCCGGCCGGCCCCTGGGTATGGAAGCGGACGTTGGCCCACCGGAGGTCCTCGGCGCGTTGGAGGCTGGCGAAGAAGACCCCGAAGCCGCCGCAATCGCCGAAGCCGCGGCTGGATTCGTCAGCGTGGACGGCGGGACTGCAGAGCTGAGCGTCGTTCTCGGTATCGACCCGTACGAGCCCCCGGCACTTGACAGCATCGCGGACCTCCGGGCGCGCGCCGGCGAAGCGGCCAACGATGCGGGGCTCCCACCCGGGAGTGTGCTGGTCGGTGGCCCGAGTGCGGCAGCCGCGGACGTGCGCGACGTCAATGCACGCGACACGCTGGTCGTCCTGCCGATCATCTTGCTTGCCATCACGGTCGCGCTTGCCATCCTCCTGCGGTCGCTCATCGCACCCCTCTACCTCGCAGCAACGATCCTGTTCACATACTTCTCGACGCTGGGCATCTCCGTAATGGTCTTCCACTTCATCCTGGGCGATGCCACCAGCCCCTACCTGGCGTTCTTCCTGTTCGTCTTTCTGAACGCGCTCAGCATCGACTACAACATTTACCTCATGTCGCGGGTACGCGAGGAGATCCGCGGCCGGTCAATCCGCGACGCAACACAAGTGGCGCTGTCCCGGACCGGCGGCGTCATTACCTCCGCCGGCCTCATCCTCGCCGGGACCTTCGCCGCGCTCATGACCATCCCCATGCGCGACCTCGTCCAGGTGGGCTTCGCGGTCGCGCTGGGCGTCCTCATCGACACCTTCGTGACGCGCACAATGATCGTCCCCTCTATAGCATCGCTCCTCGGGCGGTGGAACTGGTGGCCGTCGAAGATCAGCGAGGACGGGTGACCTGGAGGACGCCCTGCAAAGCCCTGGTTACGCTCCGCTATCGCGAAACACCTTCCGCCGATACGTTTGACCACAGGAGCCAATGGAGCAGTTCATCACCATCTTCCTGGCACTCCTCTTCGAGGCGACCCCGTTCCTGCTCGCCGGCGTGGCCGTCGCCGCTGTCGCGGGCCCCTGGCTGGAACGGGTCCTTTCGGTGCCCATCATGCGCTCCCCCGGCGTCGGCACCATGGCCGGCACGAGCGCGGGCATGATCCTGCCCATGTGCGACTGCGGCACGCGCCCGGTCGCGCACCGCATGGCGCTCGCGGGGCGGCGCGAGTTCGCGGTGGCGTTCCTCATCGCCGCGCCGGTCATCAACCCCATCGTGCTTGTCACCACCTGGCTCGCCTTCCGCGACGCGGAGCTCGTGGTGCTGAGGTTCGGACTGACCGCGCTCATCGCCGTAGCCGCCGTCGTGGTGCTGGCGCAGATGAAGGGCGAAATCGCCCAACCGGCCACCGAGGGTTCGCAAGACCATCACGGCGGAAGCTGGTCGGAGCTGCCGGGGAATATCCTTCGCGACTTCTTCGAGCTGTTCCAGTTCCTGGTGCTTGGTGCCGCCCTCGCGGCGGCCATCCAGGTGTTCGTCGACCAGTCCTTCCTGACAGAGGCGCAGGGGATCGGCCTCTCCATCCTCGCGCTCATGACGCTGGCATTCCTGCTCAGCATCTGCCCGACCGTCGACGCCTTCGTCATCGCTGGCCTGGGGTCGGCGCTGGGGACGGGACCGCTGCTCGCGTTCCTCGTGTTCGGGCCCATCGTGAACCTCAAATCGATGCCACTGTATTTACGCCTCTTTACCGTCCCGGCCATCGCGATAATCTGCGTTATCGCGTTCCAGGTAGTCTTTGTGTCGTCGCTCGGGATACAGTTGCGAGCATGGTAGGAAAAGCGCTGGCCGGGCTGGGAAGCGGAGCACTCGGGCTCCTGATCGCCCTCCGTCTCATCGACGGGAGCTACACGGCACTGGTCCAGGGCTGGTACGAACCCGTGCTGCTCGTGACAGCCGCGGCGCTTATCGCCCTCGGCGCGCTCGCTTCCATCCAGGCCGCACGCGAAGGAAACACGAGCCCGAGGCCACGGCTTACCGCCGGCGCGTTCGGAATCATTGCCCTGGCAGCCATCCCCGTTGTCATCGGCTTTGCCTACGAGCCGCGCCCGCTGGGCAGCGACAGCCTCGAAACCCTCGAAGGTGACGGCCGCAGTTCCCTGCAGTTCAGCTCAACCGCCGCAAGCTCCGACCCCTCGCAGCGCAACGTCTACCAGTGGGCCTACGAGTTTGCCAACACCGACCCGGCGGAGATCCTCGGCGACGACGTCAACATCAAAGGATT
>SKSF01000045.1 GCA_007118095.1 Dehalococcoidia bacterium | reverse complement strand
TCCAAGGACTTTCCCCGGCGGAGGAGCGCGAAGAGGAGCACAACAGCACAAGGATCCGAGGACGTCCACCCCGATGATTCCGATGCCCCCGGCAGTGGGGATGAGCGGAGTGAAAAGGGCGATGTGCAGCAGGAGCATGGTGGCAATAAAGGAGTTGATGGATGACGAGACGCAAACGGGGCGAGGGCTCCATCACCAAGCGGCCAGATGGCCGCTACGAGGTACGGGTCATTGATCCACTCACCGGAAAGCGCCGTTCCATCTTCGCGCGCAGCGAGCGGCAGGCGATCGATGAGCTCAAGCAGGTTCAGCGGGAGATTGAGGAAGGGCTCGGCGTCGGAAGTCGTACCCAGACTGTCGAACAGTACCTGCGTACTTGGCTGCCTGCTATCAGGCCGACAGTTCGGGAGAGCACCTATGCTCGATACGAATCCGATGTTGAACGGCACCTGATTCCCAATATCGGGCGTATTCGGCTTCGCTCGTTAAGGCCTGCAAATCTCCGGAAGTTATATGCCGAGCTTGCCGAGCCAGGCAAGAACCGGAAGCGCGGCCTCGCGCCCAGTACAATCGGCCATGTCCACCGGGTCATTCATGCTGCATTGGAGCAAGCTGCGGCTGATGGTGATGCCCCACGAAATGTGGCTCGCTTGGTGCGTCCTCCTCGAAAGGCCGATCAAGAGCCTGGGGCGCTCACCCATGAGCAAGTGCGCGATCTACTTGGCGCTAGCAAAGGGCAGCGGTTAGCGGCGCTCTACGTGTTGGCAGTCAGTATTGGGGCTCGACTCGGTGAGCTCCTGGCGTTGAAGTGGGCTGACCTCGACGGCGATCATTTGTTCATCCGCCGGAACCTGGTTCAGGTGAAGGGGGAGCTCATCGTTCAGGAACCCAAGACCAAGCGATCTCGACGGCGATTAAGGCTGCCAGCCCGGGCCGCTCAGGCACTGCATGAGCATCGCCTGCGTCAGAAGGAAGAGCAGTTAAAGGCAGCCATGTGGGACGACCATGATCTCATCTTTCCCAACGAAGTCGGGCGTCCCATGAACCCCTCGAACTTCAACCGCCGCTCTTGGCTGCCCATTCGTGAACGGGCGGGGCTTCCTGCGGACTTCACGTTCCATGGATTGCGGCACACTTGTGCGAGCTTGGCGCTTGCGGCTGGAGTACCTGTGACGGACGTCAGTGTGATGCTGGGCCATCGGAACGCTGCCATCACGATGAGCATTTATGCTCACGCGATTCCGGACTCTGGGGACAAGGCAGCGGTGACCATGGACGCGATCCTGGCCCGGTCCGTCTCAGCGTGAAGGCGTCAGAAATGGCGTCAAGCCCGAAAAAGCAATTGCGCCCGGGAATGTCCCCGGGCGCTTTTTCGTGCGGTTCGTGCCTGTGATATCTGGTTTCGAGATGTGGGCCCGCAGGGACTCGAACCCTGGACCAATGGATTAAAAGTCCACTGCTCTTCCAACTGAGCTACGGGCCCACACCCAGCCTAGGACTGTTCGCCGCTGCCGGCTACTCCGGGGTTTTGCCCCCGCATGGAGAGATCGCGTGGTGGAGACAGGCGCCCGCTGCCCCAGATTCGCACCGCCCCTCACCCGGCTTTGTTACCCTATCCCCCGTGACCTCCTTCGACACCGACCGCGTTCCCGACCTCCGTTCACCCATCGTGATTCTCGCGTTCTCGGGCTGGAACGATGCGGCAAGCTCGGCGACCAACGCTGCACGCTTCATCGTCCGTCGCATGGGGGCGCGGCGGTTTGCCACGCTGCCTGCCGACCCCTTCTACAGCTTCACCGATACGCGTCCCACTGTGCGGTCGTCTCCCTCCGGCGAGCGCGTCATTCATTGGCCTGCCAACGAATTCTTCTACGCGCGGAACGAGGTGGGTTCCCGGGACGTCGTTGTCGGGATCGGCGTCGAGCCGAACCTGCGCTGGCCGAGCTTTGCGGCGGCATATGCTGAGCTCCTGGCCCAACTCAATGTGAACCTTGTGATTACCCTGGGGGCGTTGCTCGCGGACGTGCCGCACACGCGCCCGGTGCGTGTAAACGGTTCGGCGGCCGACCCCGAACTGGCGGAACGGCTGAACCTGTCAAGGTCGGGGTACGAAGGACCGACAGGCATTGTCGGGGTGATACAGCAGTCGCTCATTGCCAACGGCTTCCCGGCCATGAGCCTCTGGGCGAACGTGCCGCATTACATCACCGCGGCACAGAATCCGCCCGCGACCGTCGGCCTGCTGGAACGGCTCGAGCACTTGCTCGAAGTGCCGTTTGATTATGCAGACCTGCGCGATGCCAGCGAGCGCTTTGAGCGGGAAGTGGCGGCTGCGCTCGGGACGAACTCGGAGATCGAGGACTATGTCCGGCAGCTTGAAGAGGCGTACGACTCGGGCGACGAGTCGAAGCCCATGAACGAAATCAGTACGGGCGAAGTCCTTCGCGATGTCGAAGACCTTCTGCGGCAGGAACGCCGGGACGACGACGAGCCGGGCCCCGCTGGCCCGGCCCGGTAATGGCGTCGCTAAATCGAGAACTCGAGTCCGTGCACGCCCTTGATGAAGTTGATTTCACCAAGGTGCATGAACCCATGGGTCATCACCACCTGGCGGAGGACCTGTGCTCTTGACATCTCGCCAAGCGGCTTGATCTGCTGAACCTCCTCGAGGTCCGCAAGCGGGACATTCTTGACGTACTCGATGCAGTCTTCGCCCACTTCCTTATTGTACTGGCGCAGCAGGTCCGGCTCGGCAATCGTGATGCCGCGGGCGTCTTCCAGCGACATGCCCGTCCCCTGGTCCACTTTCGGAAGTCCAAAACGGTCCACGTAGCCCTTTTCGATCCAGATCGGGTTCTTTCGCTGCAGCACGAAGTTTACGATGTTGTCTTGCGTGCGGATCACGTGCCACGCGCTAAAGCCCGCGCTCGTCGCTTTTCCTTCCGGGAGCCAGTTGAGCTGCTCCTTCGAAAGTGGCTCAAGCGCTTCGTCCATCCACGCGTTGAGCTGGCCGATCCCATCGATGAGCAGGTCTCGAATATCCACGTCATATCCTCCTCGCCGGGGGAGTGTGGTTCCTGGCCCGGCGAATCCGTGGGGCGCAGTCTACGGCACGATGTTGGCGCCGGCGAACGTCACGTAATCACGAGGTCGGCTTCCTTCAGAGCGCGAAGGGTACCGCCATTGCGCAGCCCGGCAGCCTGCACCATCGCATAGATTGCCGAGACGGTTGGGACCGGCACACCCAGCTCGCGTGCCCGTCGCACCGGAGCGCCCAGGATCGCCTCGGTCTCCATCGGCTGGCGCTGCAGATAGTCGATGAGCATGCTCGGCCGGTAGGCGCCCATTGTTTCCGTTTGCGCGAACATGCGTTCTGTCATGGCGTCAGGGTCGATGCGGGCGTCGCTGCCCTGTGCCGCGAGGTCCGCATTGCCGGCAGCCACGATTTCGGCGATCGCTTCGCGCACCACATTGCAGAGCGACGGCGTGTCGAGGATGGCCCGGGTATCGATGCCGCCTGCAGCGACGGTGAGGCCCGAGAACGGCACGTTCCAGCAGAGCTTCTCCCAGCGTGCGTACAGCAGGTTGGGCGCGACGATAGCTTCGACCCCCGCAGGCGCCAGGATGTCGTACAGCCGCTGCGCCTCCGCCTGGTCATCGCGGTAGTGGCCGATGGAGACGCGGCCATAGTCCAGGTGGTGGACCACGCCCGGCTGCCCCCGGTTAATGCAGACGAACGCCATGGCGCCGAACACCCGGTCACCGTCGAACCAGCCGGCAAACCGGTCTTCGATGCCGAGCCCGTTCATGAAGGCCACGATCCGGGTGTCATCGCCAACGCAGGGCCGGATGAGGTCGTACGCGTCGTCGAGCGCCGTGGCTTTGAGCGAGCAGATGACCCAGTCGACTTGCCCGATCTCGTGGGGATTGCCGTACACCTTCGGGTCCGGGAGAAAGAAGTCGCCGTCCTTGCTGCGGATGTCGAGGCCGTTGGCGCGTACCGCCTCCAGGTCGCGCCGCATGAGGAACCGGACGTGGTGCCCGGCGCGCGCGAGTAGCCCACCATAGAATGAGCCGACGGCGCCCGAGCCAATTACCGCGATCGTTGCCATGGCCTGCAGGGTACAGGCAGCGGCGCGTCCGGTGGAGACGTGGCGTAGAATACGAACACACGTTCTGGGGTCAGCCGATGCCCTCACCGACCGTCCTCCATGTCGACCTCGACGCGTTCTTCGTATCGATGGAGCTCCTGCGCCGTCCCGAGCTGCGTGGACAGGCGGTCATCGTCTGCGGCGGGCTTGGCCAGCGCGGCGTTGTCAACACGTGCAGCTACGAAGCGCGGCGCTTCGGGGTCCGCTCGGCTATGCCGGTGAGCGAGGCTCGGCGGCGTTGCCCGGGCGGTGTCTACCTGCCGTCGGACTTCCAGTATTACGCCCCTGCCTCGAAGGCCTTCCACGCGATCCTCCGCGAATACACGCCGGCTGTGGAGCCGGCCGGGACCGACGAAGCGTACCTGGATGTCGCCGGCAGCGAACGGCTGTTTGGCGGCGCCCCCGGGATCGCGGCCACCATTCGCCGGCGTATCCGCGACGAGATCGGTATCACCGCCTCTATCGGCGTTTCGACGAACAAGCTCGTCGCGAAGGTTGCCAGCGACGCAGGCAAGCCGGACGGCCTCGTAGTCGTCGAAGCGGGCGAAGAGGCGTCCTTCCTGGCGCCACGGGCACTGCGCGAGCTGCCGATGATTGGCCCGAGGACCGCCGCCGCGCTCGAACAGCTCGGGGTGAGGACCATCGGTGACCTCGCAGCCATCCCCGTCTCGGCGCTTGAGTCACGCTTCGGCTCCCACGGGCTCGAATTACACCGCCGGGCGCTCGGACAGTATTTGGCGCCTGTCCTGCACGAGCGCGCCCGTGCCCGGTCGATGAGCCGGGAGACGACGTTCGACACGGATGTGGCAGATGGGCAGCGGTTGCGGGGAATCCTGCGGTCGCAGGCGGACCATGTGGCTGCGCAAATGGCTGCCGAGTCGCTCGCTGCCCGCACGGTCACGCTCAAGTTGCGGTTTCCGCCGTTCGAAACGCTGATACGCTCGGCGACGCCGGGCCAGCTCTTGATGCTCGGGTCTGACCTTTATGGCGCTGCGCTGGCCCTGTTCGAACGCGCCTGGGACGCGAACGGCCGGCGCCCGGTGCGCCTCCTCGGCCTGGGCGCAACAGGTTTCGTTGAAGCGGGCCGGCAGTTACGGCTGGGAGAGGACGTCCGTGGGATTCAGCTCGAGCGGACGCTGGGCGACCTCCGGGTTCGCTTCGGCTCGTCGGCGATACGGCACGGGCACCAGCTCGGGGACGGCGATCATTATCCTTGAGATGTTGTCCCGGCGGTGCAACAGGTCTGCCTCTCGGGTACCGTGTCCCTGTCGCCACCGTTGACGGGAAAGCGGGCCCCTCGACATGATGGCGGACTACCGGTTTGGAAGGTTTGCCCGTGAGCGATGCCCCAACAGGCTCACAATCATGGCTGACGCTTGGCGCGGCCAGCCAGCTTCTCGGCGTGAGCGAGTCAACGATTCGCCGCTGGGCCGACGCGGGCGAAATTCGCTCCTACCGGACCACCGGTGGCCACCGCCGTATCCTTGAAGAAGACCTGCTGCAAATGGTCGCCGGGACAGCGCCGTCCGGCGGTCCCTCCGACTCCGAGCGCATTACCGACCTCGCGCTCGCTCGCGTAAAGCGGCGCTTCAGCCGTGGACGCCGCGCGCACAGCTTTCCTATCCTCGATGAGCTTGGCGATGACGCCAAGGATCGCCTCCGCATGCTCGGCCGCCAGCTCGTGGACCTCTTTGCTCGCTACATAACGTCCGGGAAGAAGAAGGAACGGTTCATCGATGATGCCCGGCTCATTGGCCGCGAATACGGGCGCACGCTCGTTTCGGTCGGTGTCGGGCTTACAGCCGCTGTCTCCACGTTCAACGTGTTGCGGCATTCGATGGAAGAGACGGCCTCGCAAATTGCGTCCGAGGCCAACCTGACGACGGAGGACGCCGTTGAGGCGATCGAGAACATCCTCGGCCTGGCGGACGTCGTCCTCGAAGGCATGGCCGAGGTGTACGAGGCCGCCTCGAACTCCCGCTAAGGCGGCCACGCCCCTGGCCCGCCGCCTTAGCGCGCCGGGTCCAGCGTCTCCTTGAACCCGTACGTCTCGTGGGGCCCGAGCACAATGTGCTCGAACACGCCGATACCCTTTCGATTCCCCGCGGTCACTTCGCAGATTGTTTGTGCGTGGAGGTTGGGAGGGCTCATCGGGTCTTCTTGCGCCAGGTCATAGACCACACCGTCCACCTCGTGCTCGCCGACCCACATCCCGTGGCCCCATTTCGGGTCGGTGTAGCCGAGCCCCTTCATGAGGAACGTGGCGATCGGCGTGAATTCGAGCCTGAGCGGTTCGCCGTCCTCCGGCGACAGGGTGATAGCCCCGCCGTCGATGTGCCGTGTCCCCTTCTTGAACGAGAGCTCGTGCGCGACCTGTGCCTCGACCCGGGTAGCGTCCGGGTACGGGGTGAGGATGACGCCCGATTCGTGCCAGCGGCTCCCGTCGGCGTGTTCCGAGACGGTATACAGCGTGCACAGGTCGTCGAAGTTCACCGGCGCCCAGTTCCAGAAGAACTGCCGCGGGGCGTTGGTTGGCGCGCCGCGCGGGTCGCCGCCGCCGATGTTCCGGATGCCCCACGAATGGTCGCGCGAGCCCCACCAGCCATTGTCGCCGGCCGGGTACGTTTGCCCGTTCACCGTCACGTGGCCGCTCCACGAGCCATGCTGGGTGAGGCGCGTGTAGTCCATGACTACCACCGGGCCGTTCCGCCGGAGGAAATGCGGCTCTTCGACAAAGTATGACCGTGCTTCGTAGACCAGGTCCGCGCTGATCCCCCATTCGTTGTCCTCAACACGGAGCCGGAGCTTCTTGAGCGGTTCGAGAATCTCGACGCTGATGGGCCCGACGCGGGTGTTCATCCGGTCCCGGTCGAGCCGGCGCGAGCCGCGGACCACGTGTTGCTTGCCATCCACCAGGACGCTGAACGACGAGTCCATGATGTCAAGGTTGGGATACGTCCCCATCCCCAGCGCGAAGTAGACGGAGCCATCCCTCGCGTATCCGTTGATGAAGTACCGGTCGTAGAAGTTCCGGTCGCTCGTGTAGACATGGTCGAAGGTGTAGGGGGTCTGGTGGACCAGGTAATCGTCGGCGGGTGTAATCATGCGCAATGCTCCGGGATGAGGCTCGCGCGCGACTCTATCACAGGCACAGGTCGTGATCGCCCGGACACAGGTGTGTCCTGTGGTAGGGTTACGCCAACAGCCAGGGAGGTGAGCCGGTGAGTTTCGTCGACCGCTCAAAGGAAGTGGCCGCAACGGTTGGCGCGGCCGCGCGAAAGCAGGCGAGGCGGGCACAGCTCGAAGTGGAAGCGAAGCGTGTTTCGCAACGTATCGAGCGCCAGTACACCGCCATCGGCCGGGCGCTCTATCCACGACTGGTTGAGGGCGCCCCGGGCGCGGACCTCCCGGAGGTTGAACAGGCGCTGGGCGAGCTGAAAACGCTCAAGCAGGAGCACGCCGAGAAGCGGCGCGACATCGAAGAGCTCCTTGCGTCCGACACGGAAGAAGGCGAGGTCATCGACTCCACAGCAAGCGAGACGTCGCGGCCCGGGACGGACACGAGCGTATGAGCGAGGCCGGTACGCGGGGCATCGTTGACGACGTACCGCCGCTTGTAACGGATGGGTTGCCGGAGACGCGCCGCATTGCCGCCTACGCGCCGGACCTGGCGTACGAACGGGACGCGTGGAATTGCGGGGCGACCTGGGTCGCCGGTGTCGATGAAGTGGGTGTGGGCCCGCTTGCGGGACCGGTGACTGCCGGTGTTGTCTGCCTCCGTGAGGAGGACGCGTTTTCCTGGTTCAAACACGTCCGCGATTCGAAGGTCCTCTCCCCGGGCTCGCGTGAGGAGCTGGCGCAACTGATCCGGGAATCGGCCTGTTCGGCGATCGGCTGGGCGACGAACGAAGAGATCGACCGTATTGGAATCCTGCCCGCCCGGCGGCTTTGCATGTTGCGGGCAATCGAGCAGCTTCCGGTCCGCCCCTCTTCCATCATCTCCGACGCCCTCTCGCTGCCACTGGACGACGTCCGGCCTGTGGTCGGCGCGGACGCCTTGAGCGTCTCGGTCGCCGCCGCGTCCATCATCGCGAAGGTCGCCCGGGACCAGTTCATGTGCGAGCTCGAAGAAGCCTACCCTGGCTGGGGGTTCGACCGGCACAAGGGCTATGCGACGCGCGAACACCGGTCGCTGCTGCAAGAACGTGGCCCACTCCCGGTGCACCGCCGCAGCTTCGCGCCCGTCGCGCAGCTTTCGTTGCCATGGTGAGCGCGCGCCGGCGGCTGGGCGATTTCGCCGAGCGGCTCGCGGTCCAGCATCTCGAGTCAGCCGGTATGACCGTGCTTGAGCGCAATGTCCGCGTCGCCGCGGGCGAAGTGGATATCGTCGCGAGCGACGGCGCCGACCTCGTCTTTGTTGAAGTGCGCTCCCGTCGTGGCGCCCCGGGGCTCGCGGCGGAATCCGTCACGGACGCGAAGCTCGAACGGATGTGGGCCTGCGCGATGGACTATTGCGAAGAGCGGGAAGCGGACCACGAGACTGCCCGGCTCGACCTCGTCGTCGTGGAGCTCGACCGCGGAGGACGCGTACAGGAGCTTGAGCATTTCCCCGCGCTCGAGCTTCAGCCGGGCTGAATGCCCTCTCGTGGTACGATCGGTGCTACGAACCCATCCTGGAATGGAAGCATTGCGATGCCCATCTACGAGTTCCGCTGTGCGGATTGCCGCAAAATCACGAACCACTTCACCCGGAAGGTCGACACCGAAACGGTGGCGCCCTGCGAACACTGCGGCAGCCAGAATACGAGCCGCATGATGTCGAAGTTCGGGCGCAGCTTCTCCCGGCAGGACATCGTCGAGAAATACGGCGATTCGACTGATGGCGGCGCCGACGCCTATCGCGACCCGCGCCAGATCGGAAGCTGGGTCGAAAACCGCTTCGACGAGTACGGGATGGACCTGCCAGACGGCGCTCGCGAAATGATCGACGCGGCCCGTGAGGGCGAGTTCCCGGACCCGGTGAAGGATCTGTAACTGCGCATGGCCGATACCAGCGCATTCGAGGATATTGCCGGGCGCATCGGGGCACATTTCGCCGAGAAGCACACCGCACGGGAGACCGGGCTTGCGGGGTGCCGGCGCATTATCCGTTCCAGCGCCAACAGCATCCGTGCCGCTCACCGGGGCGACTACGAGGTGGCGGAATCTCTGCTCGGGGAAGCCGGCGCGGCGCACCAGGAGGTGCTCGACGCGCTCCGCCCCCATCCCGACATCTACCACGCTGGCTTTCTCCACGACGCGCAGAAGGAGTATGCCGAGGCACGCGCCACGCTGGCACTGCTCTCTGGCCAGGCGCTCCCGGGGCCGGGCGATCTACAGGTGGAGGATGCTGCCTATCTCAATGGCATCGCCGAAACCGTTGGCGAGCTTCGCCGTGCGATGCTCGACCGCCTGCGTTCGGGTGACCACGCCCGCTGCGAAGCACTCCTCCAGGCAATGGACGATATCTACAGTGTGCTCGTCACCATCGATTATCCGGATGCGATGACGGGCGGACTACGGCGGTCGACCGACCAGGCGCGGGGTATCCTCGAAAAGAGCCGCGGCGACCTCACGATGGCCATCGTCATGCACCAGGCTACCGGCCGCGCAACGCAGGACTGACGGCTATCCCACTACCCGTTCGATAATCGCGTCGGTGAAGCCGGCGGTGTCGAGCGACCCGCCGAGGTCACCGGTCGTTTGCCCTTCCGCGATGGCATTGTGGACCGCGTCGATGATGGCGCCGGACCGGCGGCTTTCGCCGCAGTAGTCGAGCAGGTAGGCGTACGCCTCGATGGCGCCCGAAGGGTTGGCAATGCCCTTCCCGGCTATGTCGGGGGCGGTGCCCCCGGCCGGGTCGAAAATGCCGATGCACGGCTGGTGACTTTGCGTAAACGCATAGGACGCGCTGGCCCCGAGCCCCACTGAGCCGATGAGCCCGTAGACAGCGTCGCTCAGGAAGTCGCCGTACTCGTTGGGCGTGATGATCACGTCGTAGTTCGCGGGGTTGATGATGAGCTTCGCAAGTAGCGCGTCGAACAGCTCTCGCGAGTGCCTGACGTTCCGGTACTCCCTGGCCACGTCTTCGACGATTTCTTCGAACAGCCCGTCCGCTGCGCGCTGGATGGTGTACTTGCTCGACGATACCAGGCGGCGTGTCTGGCGCTCGGCGAGCCGGAACGCGAAGTGCGCCGCGTGCTCCACCGGCGTGCGCTCCATAATCCGGATGCTGACTGCCGAGTGAAAGCCGATGCGGTGCCCCGCATCCTCATACGTTCCGCCGGTCGCGACCCGCACCACGTGCAGGTCGATGTGTGCGCTGTAGTTGCGGCTCACGCCCGGGTAGCTTCGTGCAGGGCGGTGGATGACGGCCAGGCCGAGCCGGTCGCGCAAAACCTGGTTTGGGCTCACCGTCTCGGTGACCGTGGGGTACTTCATCGCAGCGCCCAGGTTGCGCGCCAGTTCCACCCCTTCGTCCAGTGCCGCGTCAGACGACTCCCTGCGTTCGACACTCCAGTCGACGGGCCGGAACGAGACCGGCTCCCCCAGTGCTTCGTTCAGCCGGTGGACGGCATCGCGCAACTCGCCTGCAATGCCGTCGCCGTTCAATTCAGCCACTTCTCTCATCGCGACCCTCCGGTTCTCGTTCTAGCTTCGCCCGGTTCTTGCGTGCGCGACAAATCGCATCAGGGTTGCAGCGCTTTCACGGCAGGAATTCCCCGTATCCCGCACGGTTGATAGACTCCAACCGCTTTACGGCGACTTAACACCTCGCCGCGCATGCCTGAGCATGTCTGCGGCCCGGGTTTTCGCATGCCCTGCGCCTGCGGAGGCCCGGGTCGACTCCTTGTGGGGGAACGGGATGGAATCATTGATCATTGCGCTGGTGGCGGGCGTAGCTGCGCTTGTCTTCTCGGTCGTCACCATACGCCTCGTCCTTGCCGAGGATCAGGGCACGGACGAAATGAAACGGATTGCACTGGCAATCCAGGAAGGCGCCGCCGCCTTCTTACGACGCGAGTACATGTTCCTTGCCGGGTTCGTCGCCATCGTCGCGGTCGCAATCATTGTGTTTGTGGACTATGACGTGTTGGACCGGTTCCCGGAACAGCAAGGCGAGCTCACTGACCTGCCGCGGACAGCCATTGCGTATGTGCTCGGCGCCATCGCATCGGGCACCGCGGGCTGGGTTGGCATGTACATCGCTGTGCGCGCCAACGTCAGGACAGCGGCAAAGGCTCGCACGGGCCTCAACCCCGCGCTCCGGGTGGCGTTCTCGTCCGGCAGTGTCATGGGTATGACCGTCGTCGGCATCAGCATCGTCTTCCTGACGCTCATCTACATGGCCGTCCAGGACGTGCAGCCGCTCACCGGTTTCGCCTTTGGCGCATCCTCCATTGCCCTCTTCGCCCGTGTTGGCGGCGGTGTCTACACCAAGGCCGCTGACGTCGGCGCCGACCTCGTCGGCAAGGTGGAAGCGGGCATTCCCGAGGACGACCCGCGGAACCCGGCCACGATCGCCGACAACGTCGGCGACAACGTCGGCGACGTTGCTGGCATGGGCGCCGACCTCTTCGAGTCCTACACCGGCTCCATCGTCGCAACAATGGCACTGGCGACCGTCGCGATTGTCGGCGTCGGCGAGAACTCCGTCCTGCCCGAAGGCGCGGCGGACACCTGGAACTCCAATGCGTTCATCTTGCCGCTGCTCATCATGGGCCTCGGTATTTTCAGCGCCATCATCGGGACCTTCCTGGTCCGCACCTCCGAGGATGCGACCATGGGCCGCCTCCTCTGGGCGCTGCGTACCGGTATTTTCTCGGCCGCCGGCCTCGTGCTTGTCGCGACAGCGGCATCGCTTGCCATTCTTGACTTGCCGTGGGAGCTCTTCTTCTGTGTCCTTGCTGGCCTCGTCGCTGGCCAGGTCATCGGGACAATGACCGAGTACTACACGGCATACGAATTCAGGCCGACACAGCGCCTTGCCGAATCGGCGGTCACCGGCCCCGCAACCCTCATCATCGCCGGCGTTGGACTCGGCATGATTTCCACCGCGGTGCCGATCCTCTCCATCGTCGCGGCCATCTGGATCACCTTCGAACTGGCAGGCCTCTACGGCATCGCCCTGGCGGCGGTCGGTATGCTCGCACCGCTTGGCATTAGCCTCGCGACCGACGCCTACGGTCCCGTCGCTGACAATGCTGGCGGTATTGCCGAGCAGGCCCACCTCCCGCCCGAGGTCCGGGAGCGCACCGACGCGCTGGACAGCCTCGGTAACACCACGGCGGCGACCGGGAAGGGCTTCGCCATCGGCTCCGCCGTCCTCACCGCCCTCGCCCTCATGGTGAGCTACGCGACGGTCGCGGAGATCGCCGTCATCGACATCCTCGAGGTCGAAGTTATGATCGGCCTCCTCATTGGGGGTATGCTCCCCTTCATCTTCGCCGCGCTCACCATGGAAGCAGTCGGCCGCGCCGCCATGTCCATGGTGAACGAGGTGCGTCGCCAGTTCCGTGACATTCCCGGGATCATGGAAGGTGAGGGACGGCCTGACTATGCTCGCGCCGTCGCCATCTCCACGAATGGCGCCATCCGCGAGATGGTTCTCCCCGGTACGCTCGCGGTTGTCGTTCCCGTCGTTGTCGGCGCGGCCATCGGTGCTGAAGCACTCGGAGGCTTGCTCATCGGCGCCATCGCCAGCGGCGCGGTCCTCGCGCTCATGATGGCGAACGCCGGCGG
>SKSF01000226.1 GCA_007118095.1 Dehalococcoidia bacterium | reverse complement strand
GTGCTTCAGGAACTGGGCACGCCCGCGTGCGACGACATCAAGGTGCTCGTGAGCCCGGGGAAGGAGAGCTAACATCATGCGCGTCCCTGTCCTCCACGGCACCCGCGATATGCGAGTTGAAGACGCGTCGAAACCCGAAGCTGGGCCCGGCGAAGTCCTCCTCCAGGTTGGGCTTTGCGGCATCTGCGGTTCCGACCTCCACCTCTACGACAGCGACATGGCCCCCTCGGGCATCGTCATGGGGCACGAATACGGCGGCACCATCGTCGATATCGGCGCTGGCGTGGAAGGCTGGGCCAAAGGCCAGCACGTCGTCGCCAGCATGCTCGAACCCTGCAACAACTGCTGGTTCTGCCGCCGGGGCGAAAGCGACCTCTGCTATCAGCATCGGCGCATCGAAGCGCAGCGCTCCGGTACCGCCACCGGCGCCGCGAGCCTCGGCGCTGGCGGCTATGGCCCGTTCGTCCGTGTGATGGCGTCGCGCCTCATCGCAGTTCCCGAAGCCCTGGACGAGCAGCAGGCGGCCTGCGTCGAACCGGCCGCCGTTGGATTTCACGCGGTCCACAAGTCCGGCCTCCAGGTGGGCGACAACGTGGTCGTGCTGGGCGCCGGGCCCATCGGCCTGTTCACGCTTCAGTGTGCTGCGATTGCCGGGGCGAGCCGCATCGTCGTCATCGAGCCATCGCCCCGCCGCGCGGCGCTCGCGAAGCAACTCGGGGCATCAGCGGTCATCGACCCCACCGGGGTCAATCTGAACGAAGCTGTACAGGCCGAGCTCGGGGGACTTCCCGAAGTCGTGTTCGACGCTGCGGGCGTTTCCGCCACCCTGCAACAGGCGGTGGACCTGGTGAAACCCGGCGGCCACGTCATGATGGTCGGTGTCGCCTTCGATTCCGTGCCCATCCAGCCGTCCACGTGGGTGACGAAGCGGGTGACTGTACGCGCAGCCTTCGCCTACAGCCGCCGCGATTACGTGAAAACCATGGCTTTGATGGAACAGGGCCGGCTCCTGGTGGCGCCGCTCGTCTCCAGCATTGTCGGCGTCGATGAGCTCCCCGCTACCTTCGACCGGCTGCTGACGCCGGGCACCGATATCAAGGTGCTGGTCGACCCCCATCGCTGAACCACCGTCGTGTCGTGCGGCAACGACCGGTGTATGGTGCGCGCGAGGAGACCGTATGAAGGTTGGCGTACTGCAGTTCTTCTCGTGGAGCAGGCGTATTCCCCTGCCCACCGTTTATGAGCGCGCCATGCAGCGCATCGCCATCATGGATGAAGGCGGCTATGATGCTGTCTGGCTGGCGGAACACCACTTCAACACCTACAGCGTCTGCCCGAGCGTGACCGTCATGGCGACCCACGTCGCCGCGCAGACGCGGAACCTTCGCATCGGCACCGCCGTCACCCTGTCAGCGTTCTATCATCCGCTACGCCTCGCCGAGGAGCTCGCGATGGTCGATACCCTCTCGGGCGGGCGTCTCAACTGGGGCGCCGGCCGCGGGTTCGACCCCACCGAATTCCGGGCCTTCGACGTGCCGGTCGAAGAAAGCTCCGCCCGCTTCCGCGAATGTGTCGAAGCCGTCCTCTCCGCCTGGGGCAGCGATCGGCTCGACTTCTCAGGGGACTACTGGCAGTTCTCCGGCGTTGAGGTGCTTCCGAAGCCGCTTCAGCAGCCCCATCCCCCGGTTTGGCTCGCTGCCACCTCTCCCGACTCCATCTCGCGAGCTGCAGAGGGCGGCTACACGATCCTGATGGACCCGCATGCCTCCCACGAAGAGATTGGCCGCAAACGGCGCCACTATGCGGATGAGCTGGCGAAACATGGCTACAGCATCGAGGGCCGCGAAATCCCGACAGCCCGGCTGGTCGCGGTCGCCGAAACCGATGCGGAAGCGGAACGTATCGCGCGTGAGGGCGCTCGCTGGACCGTGCAGTCCTATGCCAATCCCTCGAAGGACACGACCCCCGCCGGCGTCGATGCGCAGCGGGACCTCGACCCGGTAGAGCGCTACGTCCAGGACGTCATCGTCCACGGGAGCCCGGGCACGGTCGCCGGCAAGCTGCTCGAGCTAGAGGGCAGCATCGGGCTCGATTATGTGCTCTGCGCGCCGCTGAGCCACAGTTCGTTTGAACTCTTCACAAGCCGTGTACTGCCACAGCTTGTGACATAACAATACCGTGTCCTGAGATTTTTTTGTAATGTCGACGGCCTCCGGGCGTTGCCGGTGCTCAATGCGCCCCGGGATATCCTGCTCGAAACGCAAAAGTGCATGACCGTGCCGGCGCGCCCGGCGGTGGGTGAGCGTCCGGCGGTCAGGAGGTTTCAATGTCCACGTCCCCTACCTGCATCGTTGCCTATACCGGCGAAGGTGAAGACCTCGCCGCGGTCCGTAAAGCAGCGTTCGAGACGGCGAAAACGAGCAACGCCCGCCTCATCCTCTACGACATCGAAACGGCTTCGCCCTTCGCCAAACCACTGCCCACGAACTGGTCGGCTGAACCGGGCGAAGACCAGGCGCCCAGCCGGCTCGGCATCGCCGACCTCGAGCGGGCCGGCCGGGAAGACGTGGCACGGTACCTGCAGGAAGCGTTCGACCTGGGTATTGAGGCTTACGCATGGCTCGCCGGCGATAAGGGCGGCGACTCGCTGGCTGAATACGCCCACCAGCAGAACGCCGACCTCATCATGCTGCCGAAGGACATGGAAGACCCGGGCATGATCGACAAGCTGCGGAACGCGACCCTCGAAGATGTCGAGGAACACATCGACCGTCCGATCGCCATTGTGGACAGCAGCGGCGATGTCGAGATGACACAGTAGCGGACGGTACCTGGTTCACATCGCGAGCCCCGGGTCCACGCCCCGGGGCTTATTTCGTCCGCCGCCACACTGCGCAGATGTGCCCAGTGCTTTTTCAGCACGCCGGATCGATCGGACCAAACTGGCGACAGCGACGCACGGACAAGCGGAATCCGGGCTAACTGTACGGTAGCGGACAGACTGGCAGCGCCGGGGGTGTGGATCATTATGCAATCTAGACACAGGAGCTCCCATGTCGCCCACTCCGCTCCAGGAACTGTTGCTCCAGGCGCTTGAAACTGAAGAGGGTACGGTCAGTGCCTACGACGCAGCCATTCCGCATGCCATGTCCCCGGGCATGCGAGAGCAATGGCGCGCCGCCCGTCTCCAGGCCTGCACGGACCGGGACCTTATCGCTGGCCTCGCCGCTGACCTTGGCGTGGCCACTCGTGAATCAACGCCCGGTCAAAGGCTAGTCCGTGCGCACTGCACGGGAGTCGTGCGGAACATTCTTGTTGCCGGCGTGGAGGGGAAGGCGTTCGCTGAAGCATGCGCCGCGCAGGCACTCGTTGATCTGCTCGCGCGCGGCTGCCTGAACTGGGACCTTCTCATCGAGCTGACGGCGACGGCAGAGGCGCCCGGGTGCGCGGCCATACATGCACGCATCTCCGCGACGCTCGGCGAAAAGCGCCAGCAGTATGAAGCAGCAAGTGCGAACTTCCATGAGATCTGGCGGCGCCAGGTGGTAACCAGGGTCGTGTCCGCCGGCGGAACGTCGGCCAATGTTGCCATAGCGTAGGCGGGGCAGCGCTCAGCAGCGCGTCAGCCGCGTCCGGATAGCGAGCAAGACTGCTACCACGAGCACCAGGACCAGCGCGACAGCGAATAGCCGGGCAAGGAGGACCGTCAGTATCAGGAGGATCGCGAGGAGGAGCAACAGCAGCATCAGCAGCCAGGTCATCGTGGTTCCCCCTCGGGCCCCGGCAAGGGCGCTCTCCCGAGCATAGCAGGGCCGGCTGGGGGCATTGTCATGGAACTGTTATGCCGGCACGGTCGACAGACAGCCACACGTTGCTAGCATGTGCGCATTAGTTCGCAGGCGGAGCAACCGTCAACGGACCGCTTGAACCAGCCTTTACCGGGGATTGGTGCAGCCTTTTGGATACGCCTTACGTGTTGGCGGTGTCCCGGGAACGTGGCTTGCTGCAGCTTCTTCACCTTGAACTGCGCTGCGCGGGCATCTCACTCACCAGTGCCGAAAGTGTCGCCGCAGCCCGCGAAGAGGTCACGAGTAGTTCGTACGATGCCATTGTTGTTGATGCAGATCTGTTGCCACCCCGCAATCCGGGCGGCGCCCTCGAAGAACTGAAAGAAGCCGACGGCGAAGCAACACCCATGCTCATGCTCCTGGGGCAGGACACGAAGAACGTGCGCCTCTGGAGAGATGCCGTGGACGACTACGTCCTCTTCCCCGCGGACGCCTCGGCCGTCGCCGACCGGGTTCGCGCCCTCATGAACCGGACCAACCCCGCCGGCCGTCCACTGGACCAGCTTGAGACCGGCCCCTTGCGGTTCGACTTCCGGAGACGGCGCGCCTTTCGTGACGGCGATCTCATCCGCCTGCGTGAGAACGAGTGGTGGTTACTCCACCTGCTCGCCTGTGCGGATGGCGAGCCCATCGCTGCCTCGGAACTGCTCGAAGCAATCTGGGGCAGTGCACACCAGGACGACACGCCGTTGCTCACAGCGTGGGTCCGGCAGCTACGCCGGCACCTCGAAGATGACCCCACGAATCCCCGCCTCATCCAGGGCAATGCGGTCGACGGGTACCGCTTCGTCCCCGGCGGAGAAAACCCCGCGGACGACAGCTACGAAGCCGAGCCCGTGAAACCGTTGTCCCTTCCAAAGACGCACTCGCGGTAAGCGCATCCACCGCTTGCCTCGTCGGCAACGAGCGGGCGCCCCTCCCCGCCTTGTCGATGGCTGTGCGCTTCATGGGCTCACATCGTCGCCGGCAAGAAAAAGCCCCGGCCACGATGAATACGAAGCCGGGGCCGGAAGCCCATTGCTGGAGTCGACAACTACGATGCAGCAGTCGGCTCTGCCGCTTCGTCTGCAATGAACTGGTAGCCGATCCCGGGCATCGTCTTGATGATCACCGGGTTCGCCGGGTCGCGTTCGATCTTCTTTCGGAGCCGCGAGACCCACACGCGAAGGTATTGGAGGTCGTCCCGGTACTCGGGACCCCAAACATGTGAAAGCAGCTCGGCGTTCAGCAAGACCTTCCCCGGCTTCGACGCCAGGAACTGCAGCAGCATCCACTCCGTCCGCGTGAGCGCGATGTCTTCGTCACCGCGGCGCACGGTCCGGCGGTCAAAGTCGACTTCGAGCCCGTCCGCAAGCAGTGGCACACTGTTCGCGCCGACGCCCATGTGTCGCCGTAACACAGCACGGATGCGGGCAGCGAGCTCATCGGCACTGAAGGGCTTTACCACATAATCATCACCGCCCAGCTCCAGGCCGCGGACTTTGTCGATGTCGCGATCCTTTGCAGAGACGAAGATCACGGGCGTATCCCGGCGCTCACGGATCTCGCGCAAGAGCTCCATCCCCGACATGTCCGGCATGAGCACATCGAGCAAGATCACGTCGGGGCGCTGTTCCTCCATGATATTCAGCGCCTCGTTCGGGTCCGATGTCGTGATCACGCGGAAATCCAGCGCGCCAAGTTCGAGCTTCACGAGCCGCAGCACGCCCGGTTCATCATCGATTGCCAGTACCAGTGGGTCAGTACTCATGGACAAGGAACCTCCTCCATGCGATCACCGGCACCGGGGGCGCATGTGCCGCGTGGCGGGCTGGCGTCAACGTCACATATCGCCAACCCCGCGTCAAAAATAATCAGATCCGGCCAACCTTTCCACTGGAGGGCTCGTACCCGTCCATCTCCTGCAACCGCCGCTCGCTCTCCACTTCGCGCTTCGTTTTCCCAATCTGGACATAACTCTCCGACACGTGGGTCACCCACGAGCGCGGCACGGCTACATCTGTCGGATACAAGAAACCAAGTTCGATCGTCACGTAGTCGTCGGATAACGCATGCTCCTCAACCCATCCAAGACGGGTACCATTGATGTCGCGGACGGCAAGCCGCCTTCGTTTTCGGCCCCTGCTGCCTTGTTGACTCCGCTCCGTCATCGCCTCTCCCACGTCGAGTCTCAGGTTTGGCGTGCCACCCAGCGCCGAGAGGCCGCGAAAACCGTCACTCCATTGGCGCAATGTCATCGTGAGCTACACCTTCACACATTCACAGTCTGACATGCGGCAAGGGCACCGCAGAGCTCACCTCGGCTGAGCCTATAGCCCACGCGGACCGTGTCACATAGCCGCTGTTATCACACCGGTGACAAAGATATAACGATCAGCCGCCAGCTACCCGTACTCCTCGTCCGTCCCCGGCAGCCGGGGCAACCGCACCACCAGTTCAAGCCCACCCCCCGGCCGTTCAACCGCCTGTATCGTCCCGCCCTGCAGCTCCGTTAGCCGTTTGCAGACAGTGAGGCCGAGGCCAAGCCCGGGGGTCATCGCCTCCTTCACGCGTTCCGACCGGTAAAACGGCTCGAAGAGCCGTGCCGCATCTTCCGCATCGAGCCCCTGGCCGCGGTCCGCTACGCGAATTTCGATGTCACCGTCTGTGCTCTCCACCCGCACCTCCACCGGTTCCTCCGGCGGACTGTACTTCTCCGCGTTCGTCAGCAAGTTTGCAATGATTTGCTCGATCCACATGGCATTGCCATCGGTCAGTCCACGCTCCCGGTAGTGCGTTTCGATTTGGCGGCGAGGGAACCGCCCACGGTGGCGCGACACGGAGCGGTCGACGATGGTGCGCACGCGGACAGGTTCCACCTCTGTTTCCTCAAACTCAAGCCGCGAAAGGATGAGCATGTTCTCGATAACGTTCGAAAGCCGCTCGGCATCGCTGCGAAGCTGGACAAGGGTGTCTTGGAGCATCTCGGCCTCCATCTCGTGGCCGTCACGGGAAAGGAAGCGCGAGAGCCCGAGCACAATCGTTAGCGGCGTCCGCAGCTCGTGTGAAACGAGCCCCAGGAACTCATCTTTAATGGCGTTCGCCTGCCGCAGTTCCCTTTCGGCCCGGCGCGCCTCGGTGACATCGATAAAGGCCCCAACGGCGCCACGGGGCTCTTCATGTTCATCCAGCAGCGGCGCCGCAAAGCACAGCAGGGCCACCTGCGTCTCATCATCAAACGCGACGACCATTTCGACGTCGCTCACTGGCTCGCCTGTAGATGCCGCGACCTGGAGCGGAAACGCCTCCCGCTGCATCGGCTCGCGATGCTGGAAGACTTTGAAGGGCATGTCGTCGTCGGGGAAACCGTGCTCGCTCGATACGATGCCGGTTGGCAAGCGCAGAAGCTCCGCCAGGGCCGGGTTCAGCCGCAGTTCGGTGCACGACGGGTCATGAGCGATACCAATCCCCACCGGCAACACTTCCAGGAGCGTCTCCAGGTCCTGCAGGCGCTGCCGGAGCTCCCGGTTGAGGTCGACCAGCCGGCCCTCAAACGATTCCCGTGATCGGATCTCCTGGGACAGGAGTTGTTCAAAACGCTTCCGGTCCGAAATGTCGCGCGTAATGTCCGCCGCGCCCTGTACCGCCCCATCGTGATCTGTCAGCGGTGTAACGGAGATCGAGACATCGACGGTGGTCCCGTCTTTCCTGAGCCGCACCGTATCGAAGGATGTGACCGGGCGGCCCGCGCTGACCCGCTGGAACACATCCTCCAGCTCCGCCTCTCGCTCGGAGGGGATGAGCGCGTGCATCTTCCCCCCGACCATCTCGTCAGCCTCGTACCCGTAGAGCGCACGTGCACCCGGGTTCCAGCTCGTCACCGTCCCATCCAGGGTGAAGGTGAAGATCGCGTCGGATGTGAACGCGAGGACCGTTTCCCACCAGGCCGGTGGCGGGCCGGGATTCGCGTTCAAATTGTCGTGCGGCACCCACGTCATTTGTACCTCCCCTCCCTAACTATCGCACGCCGCAGGCAACGAAGGTGTCACTGCGATGCCATCGTTAGTTGAGAGCATCCCACGGTTTCAGTTTGGAAAGCGACGCCTTCGTAAACTCAGACGCATGGTGGGCATATCCACCGGGAGTACTCTATGGACACCGACAAAGAGAAAGTCAAGGGTAAGGCCGAAGAAATGAAAGGTCAGGCCCGCGAAAAGGCTGGTGAGGCCACCGGCGATGAAGAGATGGAAGCGCAGGGCAAGGCCGACCAGGACGAAGGGAAGGCGCGCCAGTTGCCCCACGATGCAAAGGAAAAGGCGAAGGATCTCAAGGACAAAGCCACCGACTGAGAGTGGCACAACCGGCGAATGCTTCCACGCTGAGCACTTCGCTCGAGTCTGACAATCGCCATCCTTTTCGCGTCCGCAAATAACACGGAGGTGACTATGCCAGCGCTCGGGATCAGCATCTTCCTCATCGCAGTGGGTGCTATCCTCCTGTTCGCAGTTGAAGTGACCGTCCAGGGCCTTGATATCAATGCCGTGGGCGTCATCCTCATGGCCATCGGCGGGATCGGTTTGCTCCTGTCGCTCTTGTTCACGGTGAGCTTCGCCCCATTCGGAAGCAGGCGCCGCGTGGTCGAAGAGCGACACGACATTGAGTAACCGCATCCCTCCGCGGACATGGCTATACTCCGCCTGCAAGCCACGCAGGATTGGAGCATGCCATGGCCTACGAGAATCTCCTGGTTGAGCGCCGCGGTGAACACGAAGGCATCCTCTGGATCACACTGAACCGCCCCGAAAAGCTCAACGCCCTCAGCATTCCCCTCTTTGGCGAACTGAAGCAGGTATTCCAGGAAGCCCGCGACGACCGGTCGGTCCGCTGTGTCGTCATCACCGGGGCTGGCCGCGGCTTCTGCGCGGGCGCCGATTTCTCCGCCTCCCGTCCCCGTGACGAAGAAACGAGCGGCGGGCTGGACCTCGAAGGCAGTCGGCTCTTCTTTCGAAACGAATCCGAGGCTTACATCGCGCTGCGGCGGCTCGAAGTGCCAGTGATCGCGTCGATCAATGGCGTATGTGTCGGCGCCGGATTCGATATGGCCGCCCATTGCGACCTCGCCGTCGCCTCCACCGAAGCACGCTACCAGGTCGCCTACGTCAAGCGCGGGCTCTTCGCCGACCTGGGCGGGTTTTGGAGCCTTCCCCGCATCATCGGGTGGCGCAAGGCAATGGAGCTCATGATGACCGGGCGATTCATGTCGGCTGAAGAAGCCCATGAGTCAGGCCTCACGAACTACCTCGTCGAACCGGACCGGCTCGAAGAACAGACCATGAAGCTCGCTCTCGAAGTCGAAGCCGGCCCGCCGATCGCGCAGAAGCTCGGCAAGACGCTCGCGAACCGGACCGCGAACATGGACTTCGATTCCGCCCTCGAGATGTCGGGCATTGCGTTGAGCGTCCTGGAACCCTCCGACGATCGGGCCGAGGGTGTGCGCTCGTTCATGGAGAAACGCGACGCGCGGTTCACCGGCCGGTAGCACGCGTTGCCCGGATCCCCTGTGCCTGCAGTTCGGCCGGCGTAATCTCCGCGAGCTTCGGCGACGACCGTTCGATTGCGCGGTCCACGATCGCCTGACCGCGCTCGTGCGACAGGTCGAGGAGCCCGACGAGCAGCGCCCCGCGGTGGAGCAGCGCCGCCAGGCCAAGCCGGTAGTCGGCGCGGCACTGCTCCAGGCTGTACCCGCGGACGCCGTGTGCACAGAGCGCTTCGTGATAGACCGCGACGAGGTCATCTTCCACCGAGTCCGCGATTTCCGGCTTCACATTCGTGCGCAGGAAATAGGCGACATCGGTGAGCCCGTTGCCACTTCCAATCCCCTGCCAGTCGATGATCGTCACATGCCCCCGGTCGTCGCGATTGTACAGGATGTTGTCCAGCCGGAAGTCACCGTGCGTCAGCGTGCGCCGGGTGGTGCCGGACCAGCCAAGCAGTCCCTCGCCGTGGTCGACCAGGTAGTTCCCGAGCGTGACGACTTCTGGCGGGAGCACCTGCCGGTATCGCTCCACGAACGTCGGCCAGGCGCGCCGGAATAGCGCCTGCGTGAAGCCCCGGTTGGTGTCCATTGGACGCAGCCAGCTCCGCCGCAAGTGCGGACTGTCCCAGAACCGCGCGTGGACCGTGGCCAGAGCCCGCAGCGCCGTCGCCGCATCGTCAAAGCTCGCACCGGCAACCTGGTCGCCGGGCACCGCGTCGTGCATGTCTTCGATCAGCAGGCCGAAGCGGCGCGGGCTTCGCGCCGCGGCAGCGGTGAGCTTGTCCAGCAATCGCATTGTGATGTCGCCGGGGAGCTGTCCCATCACGCGGTTCGCCACTATCGATGCCCGTGGTTCCGTCGTTAGCGTGGCCCCAAAACAGGCGGGCACCGGGACGCCAACTTTCGAGCGGAGCTCCTTGTAGAATCGGATTTCATTCTCATAAGCGCCCATCATCACGCCGAGCCCTCGGTTCGCATCCAAACGCGACGGGGTCTTGGCGATGACCGTCTCGGGTGCCCCGGCGGCGTCGCGCTCGTACTGCAATCGCAGCCGGCCGAGCTCTCCAACGAACCCCTCGCCGTCACCAAGGGGTTCCACTTCGAAACCCGCGACCGAGTTGCGCTCGTCAATGAAGCCGCCCGCACGCAGTTGCGCATCCAGCCACGTGCGCGTCATTTCACCCAGGTGCGCCGGGATGGCCGGTGTGGCTGCGCTTTCCATCAGCTCCCCCCATGCCAGCCTGACATGTATGTCAGAGCGGCTTATGAGGGCTCAAAGGTACTGCGCACGGCGTGAAACGACAATCGCGCCCTGATGCCGGGCCGTTATTCGGAGTCGATGGTGAGTGCTTCGAGCTCATCTGGTAACTCCCCGGCAGAGAACCGCAGCGGCGGCGGCTCGTACTGGATCAGGTACTCGAACTCATCCCGGAACTGCCGCAGTGTCATGCCACAGGTCGCGGCAAACTTCGCCAGCTCGTGGGGATCGTCGAAGTCGTCACGCCGCAGCCGGATCATGTAGCGGCGGGCGATCGCATACCGGGTCGAGTTCACATTGACCAGCCGCACCCTCGCGCGCCCGCTTTCCGGGTCGAGCAGGTCCTCGAACGGGATTGGCGTGAACTGTCCGCCCTGCATCGAGATCATCGCGCCGGACCCGCCTGCGAAGAGGTACTTCGCGGCGCAGTAGCCAAGGTCACGCGTGTACTCAAGGTCATACGGGATTGGGTCGGCGCACCGCAGCTCGTAGCCGATGTTCTTCGACACGATGGTCGCCTTGAGCCCGAAGTGCTTGAGCCGTTCCTGTACCTGCGCCTTGAGCAGTTCACCGATATTGATCTCGGCCATCCGCACGTTCCCGTGCTCGTCCCGTTCCACGTCTTCCAGCTGCGCCAGGTCGGTCGGGTCGAGGCGGAGCGTGATACCTTCCGCAATCATGGCCACGCCATCGCGGCGGCCGTAGCTCAGTCGCTTCACGACGGCCCCAACGAGGGTGTCGACCACCGTCTTCAGCTTCACCGGCCCGTCGGGCAGCTCCTCCGGTATGAGCGACAGGGTTGCGCCGGCAGATTTTCCGATGCCAAGCGCCAGGTGCCCTGCCTGCCGGCCCATCGCAATGACGAAGTACCACCGCGACGTCGTCCGCGCGTCCACCATCAGGTTTTTCACGATATCCACACCCAGGTGGCGCGCCGTCTGGTAGCCGAACGTGTCGACAAAAGCCGGCAGGTTCAGGTCGTTATCGATCGTCTTGGGGACGTGCACCACATTGATGCGCCCCTCGGCCTTCTCATCGAGCTTCATCGCCGAATACGCAGTGTCATCGCCCCCAATGGTGACCAGGTGCGACACATTAAGCCGCAGGAGCGAGATGACTGTGTTCTCAAGGTGCTGTGGGTCGTTCGTCGGATTGGCCCGCGAAATACCGATGTGCGACCCGCCGCGGAAGTGGATACGGCTCACGTCGTCGATCGTGAGTTCGCGCACGTGATCGATGTTCCCTTGCATCACCCATTCGAACCCGTCCTCGATGCCCAGGACTTCCATCCCTTCGAGGACACCGCGAATCGTCGCTGCGCTGATGACCGAGTTAATGCCTGGCGCTGGGCCACCACCGACCAGGATCGCCATGCGTTTGTGATGATTCATTTCTCGCCTCTTTCGCCGCGGTCATGCGGTCGGAAGCCGAACTGTCTCCAGCGTTGTCCCTTTGTGCCCTGCTTTCAAGCCCCGCAGTCGCATGTGTGATCCCGCACACGCTACGATTGGGCGGCGTTCCCGGCGGTGGGGACCCAACGGAGGCTGCATGACCGAAGAACAGCCGCGATGGTTTCGTCGGCTGGATCGCTGGGCTGGTGTGTCCTGGCGCTTTGTTGCCGTGATCGCCGCCGTGGCAATCGGTCTTTGGCTTATCGCTCAGCTCCAGCTCATTCTCGTCCCCTCGGTGTTTGCGCTCTTCATCTGTACGGCGTTGACACCCGTGCAGCGCTTGTACCTGCGGCTCCGTATTCCGCGCTCCCTGGCAAGCATCCTGTCCGTCCTCACCGGGTTCGCCATAATTTCCCTCATTGTCCTGGCGATGATCCCCCCGGTCGTAGACGAATGGGACGACCTGGTTACAAGCGTGAATCAAGCCTACGACGACATCTTCGAATGGCTCGAAGAAGGCCCCATCGGCCTCAGTTCCGCGCAGGTACAGGACCTTCGCGACGGTATCGAGGGCGCCCAGGACCTGATGCTTGACTATGCAGCCTCGGGCGCCATGGCCGGCATTCCTATCGTCTTCGAAGTGCTCATCGGCATCGTGCTTGCGATCGTCGTGTCGTTCTATTTTCTGCGAGATGGGGAGAACCTCTGGCGTTGGATCGTGAGCCGCTTCCCTGTCAGCGAACACGAACGCGCATACCACGCGGGGGTGAGCGCCTGGTACACGCTCGGGCGGTATCTCCGTGGCATGTCGGTCGTTGCGTTCGTCGACGCGGTTGGCATCGGGCTGGGCGCCTATTTCCTTGACATCCCGCTTGCTGTCCCCATTGCAATCCTTACCTTTTTCACCGCGTTCATCCCCATCGTCGGAGCCATTGCGGC
>SKSF01000114.1 GCA_007118095.1 Dehalococcoidia bacterium | reverse complement strand
GATGAGGTGCGCGACCTGGGGTTCCAGTTCCTTGCAAAGGAGGTACTGGTCTCGCACGCGTATGTCCACATCGTGGAGGTGGGGAAGCCGGTCACGGTTGGCGGACTGACAGTGAACCCCGGGGACCTGTTGCACGCAGACCAACACGGCGCAATGAACATCCCGCATGACATTGCGCGAGACGTGCCAGCGGCAGCGCAGGCGGTCGAGGACCGGGAGCGGGCGATCATCAACTATGCGAAGTCGCCGGAGTTCACGCGGAAGGGGTTGCAGGAGTTGATGACCGGGCGGCGTTCCCCGGAGGCCGAGGAGACGCCGTAGCCCGGATTAGACGCCGCGGATGAGCCGGAAGCGCACCCCGGCAGCGTCGATGCTGTCCTCGGTGGCGGGGAGCTTCATGTCACGTGCGCGGGCAATGAGGGCGATGGGTTCGCGCACACCAATATCCACGCCGAAGATGCCTTCGCCGCGCTGGTCCTGTGGTGGGACGAACCGCACGGCCGTGTCTTCGAGCCGGATGACTGCGGCATCGCCTTCACCTTCAACGGGCTGGCGGAGGACTTCGGACCAGCGGCGTGCGATGGCGTCCGGGTTGGGGGACTGGATGGTGGCGCCCAGGAGCGTGGTCGTAACCTCGGTCTGGACGTAGTCCTGCCAATCTGGCCCGGCCCATTCCCAGCTCTCGGGCGGGTCCATGGCGTCGATGGAGAGGATGGCGCCGGGAACGTCTTTCGGGTGGAGGTGGGTGCCCTTTGCCTTTTCGAGGTTGATGTCCTGTACGACACGGACACCGAGCGATTGGATGTGTTCGCGGTCGGCTTCGATGTCGTCAGACTGGACGAGAATCATGTAGCCGCCATCGCCGCCTCGGCGCTCAAGGTAGCGGCCGGCGGTGGTGCCTTCGCGGTTCGGTGCGACGACTTCGAGGAAAGTGTCGCCGACGGGGATGACGGCGTTATCGAGGCCGTAGTGGTCGATGTTGGGGTCGCGAAAGGCCACTTTGAGGCCGAATACGCGGCAGAGTTTCTCTTCGATCGGGGCGAGCTCACGCGCGACGAGCGCGATCTGGCGGATACGCATGGGGACCTCCGGAGAGTCTTCGGGTCTGAGTCGTCGAGTTTATCAACGATGCGGACAAGTCGTTACTCGAGGGTTTGGGCGAGGATCTCTTCAAAATCTGCGGTATCGATGGCGCCGAGGCCCTGGATGCTGAGCGCGAAATCCATCCCGTCGTGAGTGAGCCAGACGGTGCGGCGTTCCTGGCCTTCGGCCTCTTCGGACGTGACCTGGCCGGTTGTGCCGAGGGCGGGAAGGTCGACTTCAGTGGCTGCCGGCGGGACGGGAAGATCGCGGCCCTGGGTGAGCAAAACCCAGTCCCAGGGGTGGTCATCGGCGGAGCCATCGTCGCGGCGGTCCCAACGCACCTCGGACCAGCGTTCGTCATCGAGATAGGACTGTTCGTGGGGGTCGAAGGCTGCGACCGCGCGGCCGCGCGCGGGTTCGAGCGCGGCCGGTATTGCGTCAGCAGGAGGGAGATGCACCGTGAAGCCCGTCCATTCGGAGAGCTGCTCGGCACTGCGATCGTTGTCGTGGAGTTCGTCCCCCGGTATGCGGTGGATGCGCGGGTCGGGGAGGCCCTGCGAATCGTCGTTGAAGACCGCGGGCAAGACGTAGAGGCTGCTAACGAAAAGCAGCAGGAGCCCGAGTGCGCCGACGACCCCGTACATCCGCATGCCGTTTCGAGCCTAGCACGAGCCGATATGCAGTCTATTAACTAACGGGCGGACAGGAGCGCGTCTTCGATTTCGGGCTTCGCGGCGGGCAGGTCCGCGACCGTTCGCTCGCGGGAGCCGCCTTCTGCGAGGAAGACGAAGGTGCAGGCGGCGACTTCGCGGCCGAGTTGGTTTTCGAGCGCGACCGCGTAGGCAGCAGCCTGGAGGCGGTAGCGGGCGGCAGCGTCTTCAACTTCGGCATCGGAGCGGAGGACGTCGGTCTTGTAGTCGACGACGACAAGACCCGCGGGGGTTTCGTAGAGCAAGTCGATGAACCCCTCAACGAGCTGTCCGCCGATGGGGGTGGAGACGAAGAGCTCGCGCCAGTAGCGACCGGAGGTGCGTGCGGCTTCGACCGCCTCCGAGGAAAGCGCGGCGGCGGCCAGGCGGGCGACCTCGCGTTCGCGGCCGGGGACACCCTCGGCGACCGCCTGGACATGTGCTGCTTCCTCGAGCCCTTCATGGGTGTCGAAGTCGACGGTCTGGAGGACGGCGTGGACGGCACGGCCGACGCTGGTGCCAGCGCGCCCGCGCTTCCAGGGGCGTACCTCGTCGGTTTCAGCCTCAGCGTCAACGGGGGCTGCTTCAGCGTGGAGCCGACGGGCGATGGTGGTGGCAGCGACCGTGCGGCCGGCTGTCCGTTCCGCGATCACCTGTGCCCGGCGTTCGCCCCATGCGCCGCGGCTCTCGGCGGGCAGGGTGGCCCCGGTGTCGTGTGCCGACAGTGGCGGGCGCTCACCGGAAAGGTCGAGCTCCTGCCAGAGGTGTCCGGCGTCGGTGTACGCGGCGAGGCGCGAAGCGTGGCTTTCCCCACGGGTACCGCGGGCAAGTCCGACGAGGAGGTGGTCGCGGGCGCGCGTTGCGGCGACATAGAGGAGGCGCTGGCTCTCGGCGGCTTCGCGGCCCGCGTCGGTTTCGTGCGCCTCGTCGTATCCCATGCACTTTATGTTCCCGAGTTTGACGTGCGGGACGCCGCCGTCGTCCCAGAGCAGGGGTGATCTGCGGCCCTTACCCGTGTTGGAGAGCCCGGCGAGGACGACGACGGGGAACTGGAGCCCCTTGGAGGCATGGACGGTGAGAAGCCGGACGGCATCGTCGTCGGGTTCGGGTACGGCGGATTCGGCGACATCGACACGTTCTTCGGCCTGGCGGCGCATCCACTGGACGAACGAGCGGAGCGACCCCGCCTGCTCGGCTGTGAACGCGCGTGCCTGTTCGAGGACGAAGCGGTAGCGCTGCCAGTGCTCGCGCGGACGGCGGTAGGCAAAGGCAAGCTCCATCACGTGGCGTTCGCGGATGACGCGTTCGACGACCTGGTTGACGGGGTGGCGGGCAGCTTCGTGGTGCATCTCATGGAGCCACTCCATGGCGGCGGCGACCGGGTGGCCGGCGGCTATGCCGGCAGGGGCGGGAAGCGTGTAGTCCCATTTGCCGCCGAGGGCCTGCCACCCGGCAAGGTCCCGGTCGCTGCAGGCGAACGCGGGGCTGCGCAGCGCGGCGACGATGGCCACCTGGTCGGTCTGGTCGGCGAGGGCGGCCAGGATATTAACCAGGTCAACGACGTCCTGTGTTTCGTAAAGCAGGGAACGGCTCTCTACGCGGTACGGGATGCCGTATTCCTCGAAGCTTTGCTCGAGGTGGGGGAGTACCGTCCGACGCGGGAACAGGATAGCGATATCGGCGAGACGGGCACCGCGGGCGCCTTCAGCGCCGTCGGCTGGCACCGGCCATGCTTCATCGCGGACCTTCAGCACCGAGCGCGCAATGTCGTCGGCTTCAGCCTGGCGAGCTGCTTCGACATTGTTGTGTTGTTCGCCGAACCAGTGGATGTGTGGAGTGTTCCCGGTAGCGGTGCGGCCGGGGACGAGGGAGACATATCCGGGCTGGCCCGCGTCGGGATCGGCATCGGGACCGATGAGATCGTGAAAAACGTGGTTCACCCAGTCGAGCACGGAGGGGACGGAACGCCAGTTCTGGGTGAGCTCGACCCGCTCGGCACCAAGCAGCGTCCCGGCCTGGAGGTAGAGCTGGATATCGGCCCGGCGGAAGCGGTAGATGGATTGCTTGGGGTCGCCGACAACGACGAGCGAGCCGGGCGGGACGGGTGCCCGGTACCACGGCACGTCGCCCGGGCAGTCGGATGGGCGGACGACGAGCGAGGCGATTTCGATCTGGAGCGGGTCGGTGTCCTGGAACTCGTCGATCAGGACGTGGGTGTAGCGTTCGTGGACAGCACGGCGGGCGTGGTCGTCGTCGCGCAGGAGGTTGCGCGCAAGGGTGAGCAGGTCGTGGAAGTCGAGCCGGCCCTGGAGGCGACGCTCGGTGGCGTAGTCGCGGGCGAAGACGGCAAGGTGGTACATGACTGCGCGGGAGCACCAGTCGGCGAGTTCGGCGCGAAGTTCATCGCGGGATTCCCGGTAGTCACGGATGGCCTGGCGTGCATCTTCGAGCATGCCCGTCGGCCAGTTTTCTTTTCGGCCGGACTTCAGCCCGGGGCCATTGCTCCCCAGGGCCCGGAACAGCGCGCGCAGGTTGGGCGCGTTCCGGATGGTCTCCAACAGCGGGACGACCTGTTCGAGTTCTGCGGCGAGTTTATCGCCCTCCTTCAGGTGCTGCCCGCGGCAGGATTCGAGCAGTTCGAGGGGTTGGATGACCACATCGAGTTGCAAGGCAGGGCGCGGACCGGGGCCAGGCGGGAGGGGTTCGAGGCGGTCCCAGTTTCCAGAGAGCGTCACCGCAAGCTCGCGGAGATTGTCGAAGTTCGGCGTGAAGGCGGCAATCGCTTCGACCACATCCCAGGGGCCGTCTTCACCCAGGAATTCATCAAGGAAGCGGCGCCAGCGGTCATCGAACGCGAGAGAACTCTGCGTTGCGTCCATCGCCTGGAACCCCGGCGGGAGGCCAGCTTCCAGTGGATGCGAGGCGAGGATGCGCTGGGCGAAGGCATGCAGGGTCTGGATGGCGGCACCGTCGAGCTGGTCGAGGGCACGCGACCAGCGGTCATGCGCGGGTGTGCCGGGCTCGGCGCTGGCAGCCTGCGCCTCGGCTTCCTGGCGGAGGCGGTCTTTGAGTTCGGCTGCCGCGGCTTCGGTGAAGGTGATGGCGGCGATGTTGCGCAGATCAACGCCCGAGTCGACCAGGTAGACAAGGCGGTCGATCATGGACCGCGTCTTGCCAGTGCCGGCGCCGGCTTCGATGAAAAGCGACTCTTCGATACTGGTGCGGATGCGGTCGCGGGCGAGCTGATCGACGGGAACGCTCATTCGGTTTCGTCCTCTTCGAACGCGGCGGAGCCTTCGACGAGGCTGACGTAGCCGGCCAGGGCATCGTCGTCGCGCTTGCGGTACCAGCGGCGCCCCCTGTCGGAGGGGCAGACGCGGTCATAGTCGCAGAACTTGCAGTTCTCCCACTCGTCCCACTTCTTCGGGCCGGGGCGGGCGGGGAAGACGCCATCGGCAATGCCCGAAGCGATCGATTCGAGGACGCGGGGGAGCTGTTCGCGAGCGATTGAGGCCGGCAGGTGGCGCGGGTTGTCCTTCATTGCATCGCGCACGAACCAGTAGGCAGCTTCCACCTGCTCGCCCCCGAGATGCTCGTTCGCGGCAAGCGAATAGACAGGGAGCTGCAGCCGCCGGCCGCTTCCGAGGGGGTCGTCATTCAGGTCCTTGAATCCGTAGTCGGAGCCGGTCTTGTAGTCGTACACGACCAGGGTGCCGTCGTCGCAGCGGTCGACCCGGTCGATGCGGCCACGGAATCGAATGGCACCACCGGGGAGCTCGACGGTGACGGGTGCACGTTCGGCGTTGCCAAAGGCAAATTCGGCCTCGACGAAGCGGGCACCCAGGCCCTCGCGACGGGCCTGGTCGACATCGAGGAGGGCATCAAGGTCGCGGAGGAGGAGGTCCTTTTCGAGCCGCCACATGAGGGAGCGGCCGGTGACGCCGTCGGCCTCGGCGTCCTGGCAGGCCTGGAGGGCAATCTCCTGCAGGCGGGCGCGGTCGTCAGCGGTCCAGGGGTCGCCCGGTTCTTTGCCGGGGCCGCGCTCGCGGAAGAAGGTTTCCAGGACATCGTGGACGAGCGCGCCACGGTTGAGCGCGGAAATGGAGAGCTCGTCGCCGGGTTCCGGCGTGGGTTCGACGCGCAGGACCGAGGCGAGGAAGTAGCGAAAGCCGCAGGCGGCCCAAGCTTCGAGGCGGGTGGGGGAGGTGGCCGCGCCATCGATGATGGAGAAGGTCCCGGTCCGGGCGGCATTCCCGTCCCATTCGGTGAACGCAGTGCTGACCCGCGCCCGTGTGGAACGGAGGCCCTGCGCGAGCGCGGGGTCATCGAGAACCGGGGGTGCACTCTCGACGGTGGACCCGGTCGCGAGGAGCTCGCGAAGGGCAAACTCGTGCGACGTGCCAGGCGGAAGGCCGGCCGACAGGAGACCGGACTGGAACGAGGGGACCGCGAGCATCCAGTCGTGGCCGGCGGGTTGTTCGATGATGCGCTCGAAGTCGGCAGTGTAGATGCGCTCGCCGGCGAGTTCTGTAGCGGTGTCGAGCAGCCAGCGCGACGGGAGGTTCTTGCGCTGGCCGCGGAGGTCGGCCGCGGGGAACGACATGATGACGCGCGGGGCCGCGGCGCAGGCGGCGAGGAAGTCTTCGCGGTCACGGCGTGTCCGGGCTGCAGCGCGGCCCGCGAGTCCCGGGACGCGCGATCGTTCGTGGTCGGGCAGGAGGGGGTCTTCGCGTGGCGTGCGTGGGAACGCACTTTCAACCATTCCGAGGATGATGACCAGGTCGAAGGACGTGCCGCGCGCGGCACCCACGGGCCCGGCGAACACGCCGTTGTCGAAGGAGCCGGTGCGGCCCCAGGGTGACTGCAGGTGGTCGTTGACGGCCTGGGCAAAGCGTTCCGGGGTGCAGACCCCTTCCATGACGTCGAGGCCTCCGAGCTCGCCGAGCAGTGTGTGCACCGTCCGGAGGGCTTCGAATTCGGCTTCGTCGTCGAGGCGCTGTTCCGGGAGGTACTGGTCGAGCAGTTCGAGCGCGCGGCCGGCTGCGCTTTCCCAGGTGCTGCCGGCAGGGATGACGGTGGCGGCAAGCGTCTCGACGGTGGAAAGCAACTCGTCGCAGGCATCGGCATCGCCGCGCAGTCTGCCAGCGAGGCCTTCGCGGCCGTCACGTTCGAGGCCGTCGGCGTCCCTGCGCAACCGGCGGGCATGGGCACCGAGACGGCGGCGCCATTGTTCGATGCCCCTGGTGACCCCCGCTTCGCGAGAGAGATAATCCCAGCGTGCCGCGGGGACGTCGTAACGGCCGGGGAGCTCGACCGGGAGCGAGAGGAAGTCGATGACCGAATCGCGGTCGAGGTCGGTGGCGGCGAAGCCGAGGAGTGCCTTGAGCGCCTGGCCTGCGACCGAGTGTTCGAGCCGGCGGTCGCCGGGGCCGTTGAACGGGATACCGGCAGCGGCAAAGAGCTCGCTACAGATGGCAGAGTAGGGACCAGAGGACGGGTAGAGGACCGCGATGCGATGGAGGCGCGCGCCGTCGCCGGCATCGAGCTCGCGACCGATGAGGCGGAGGGCGTTACGCACTTCCTCATCGGGGTCGGCAGCGGAGAGGATTGCCCTGGTGGGCATGGCGGGCGTTCCATCGTCGACGGTGGGGCGTGCGCCAGTGAGCGATTCGGCCAGGGCCGGGAGTTCCGCATCTAGCGCCTGGTCGCCCGTAACGCCGGCGACGACCGTGAGTGCGTTGCGCGCGCCGAGGGCACGCCAGAGGGTCAGCTCGGCAGCCGTCTGCTCACGCGGCAGATGGAGGATGACGTGACCGACGTCGCGCAGGACGGCCGGCGAGGCCTCGATGGCACCTGCGGCGACACGGAAGAGGTCTTCGCGGTCGTAGTAGCCTTCGACATGAGACGAGAAGTCACGATAGAGGCTCACCAGGTGTTCGGCGCGAGGCGAGGCATCGGCGAGGCGGTCGAGCTGGGGCTCTGGAACGTCACGAAGGTCCTGGAACGTCACGTCGAGCGCGCGGACAGTGGCAGGATGCCCGGCAATATGCTCGAACGGGCCAGGGTCGCGTTCGAGGGCCGCGTGGATGGCTTCGCTTCGGAGCGCCGGCGTGAGCGGCGTGTTGCCGGAAGGCAGGCGGCCCGCGGCGATGAGCTCGGCGACGCGAGGCGCGACCATAAAGCCGACGTTAACGAGCCCGGTCTCCCAACCAAGTTCGCGGCGGAGTGACAGGCCGGAATAGTTGGAGGGGACCACGACGGTGACCGGCGCCATGGGGTCACCGGCCTTGGCTCCAGTGATTGCTGCGGCGAGGGCTTCGCGCGCGTGCGTGCCGATGGGCGCTGTAACGATGGACGTGGGGTTGATCATGGCGCACGGGAGACTCTAACGCCTGTGCTCCGTGGACGGCGACCAGGCTTTACGTGCCCGCGACAGGGGTTGTCGCGCGGTAGACTGCAGAGATGCCTTACGCGGACGTGAATGGAGCGCAACTTTACTACGAGCAGCACGGCTCCGGCCCTGACCTGGTGCTTGCGCATGGTGCGGGAGGGAACCACCTGGTGTGGTGGCAGCAGATCCCGGAATTCGCGAGGGAGTTCCGGTGCACGATCTATGACGCGCGCGGGTGGGGGTTGAGCCGGGGAAACATGCGCGCCGGCCGGTTTGCCTTCGGCACCGACCTTATCGGGTTGCTTGATTACCTGGGGATCGAGCAGGCGAATTTTGTCGCGCATTCGATGGCCGGGCGTGCGATGGCGGGGCTCACACGGCTCGCCCCGGGGCGCATCCAATCGCTGGTGCTCTCGGGCACGAACGGCGGTGTGGCGAACGAGCGGATCCGCGCGTTGCAGGATGAGCTGCGCGAGCGTCGCGGGGGTGGCGGGCTTCGCGAACACGCGCTGTCGGACAGCTTCGAAGCGCGGAATCCGCAACTGGCGTTGCTCTATCGCCAGTTCAATTCGCTGAACCCGCCGCGACCGCGAGGAATGCTGGGCCGGCCGCCAGCGAATTACACGGGAAGCATGCATGAGCTGCTTTCGGGTACCGGAGCGCCGATGCTGTTCATCGTCGGCGAGCACGACCTGATCACGTCGCCGGAGCTCATCCGCGAGGCGGTGGTCATGGTGCCCGGGGCACAGTTCCACGAGGTGCGGGATGCCGGGCACTCGGCCTATTTCGAGCAGCCCGAAGACTGGAACGCGGCGGTCCTGGGCTTTCTACGCAGTGCCCGGGAGGGAATGCGTGGGAAATGATTGCAAGAATGGCCTGCCGGGGATTATGGTCTACTTCCTATGTCAGCCGTGCTACAGCGAATCCGGTCAGTTTTCCGGCATCGCCCGTCACTCCGAAAGCCGAAGGAGAAGAGGTGGGTGGAACCGAGCAGTGAGATCACGCGTTCGGTTATGTCACAGCCTGCGGGAGAACAGCGCGGGCGAGGGGACGAGCGGCGCCCGGGTGACGAGCAGGATGAACCGAGGGGCAGCGCGGCCTAGGACCAGTTCCGTATACTGAGCGCATGGCCATTTACGAGTACTTCTGCCCCACGTGCCGGACCAAGTTCGAAGAGCGTCGGCCGATGTCGGAAGCATCGGTGCCGACGAAGTGTGCCGAAGGCCACCGGGCCGAGCGGACACTGTCATTGTTCGCCGTCGCAGGTGGCAGCGACACGGCAATCGCCGAGTTTGATGGCGGAGGCGGCTGCTGCGGCGGTGGCGCCTGCGGGTGCGGCAGCTTCTAGTTCGACAGGTACCTGTTAGCGCGCTTCATCCGGGGGCGGCGGGATTTCGCCCTCGGGCGGGTGCGTGTGCCCCGGAGACACGCTGACCGGGACCGGCTCTGACGAGACCGCTTCCTGGCTGTCACGGGCGCGACGTGTGAAGAAGAGATAGCCCGAAGCGAGCACGACGACCGCGAACGCCTGGGCAAGCGTTGCGCCGGCGACCAGGAAGGTCGCGTCCTCCCAGAATGGAACCGGGAACATCTGGATGAGCCGGTCGGTTGCGGGGTTGAGCTGCCAGAGGTCGTTTGGGAACGCGATTTCGTGAAAACGCGTCCAGAACTCGCTAAACCCGACGGCGGCGAAGGCCGCCAGTCCACCAACTGCGGCGATGCCCAGGCCTACCCCGGCAAGTGACTCCTTCGCGAGCCGGCGGATGGAAACCTCGCGCGCCCAGAGGTAGCGGGCGCCGATCGTGCCCAGCACCACAGCGAGGGCGATTTCGTTCACGCGGTAGACAATTGTGAAGAGGTCCTTCACGTCGACCATGTGCAGCGTCTCGCGCTCGTTGAAGAGGGAGACCTCTTCGCCGCCGCGGTCGACGACGATGCGGAGCTCTTCGGCATCGTTTTCGAAGTAGTGGATGATCTCGCGAGAGGCGCGGTCGAGCTCGGCGAGTTCGACCCCTGTGGTCTCGCCGGCGTCGTATTCGCGAAGGCTGTATTCGTAGAGGCGCACCTCGCTCGCGGCCACCCGGACGCTCGTCGTAACGAGGAGTAACGGGAGGGCAATAATGAATGCAGCGGAAGCGATGATGCCAACGGCTTTCATGGGTGCGGGCCCTGGGAGACAGGGGCACGATCATGGTCATGCGGGGCCGGGAGGGTGTCAACGTGCGGGAGAGCGGAGACCCTGTGCCGGTTGCCTGTTAGATTCAAGCAAACCACTTCCCGACCGAAATGGAGACACCCACGTGACCGCACCGGCGACGACCAGCCCCGACCTTGACTTCATTTTCCAGCCTCGATCGATTGCGATTGCCGGTGTTTCAGCACGGGAGAACGCCAGCTTTGGCGGGGGCGGGTTCGTACAGGCTTTGCAGGAGGTGGGCTTTGGCGGGCCGATCTACCTGATCCATCCAACGGCGCCCGCCATCCGGGGACTCAAGTGCTATCCGAGCCTGCGCGATATCCCGTGGGACGTGGACTATGTGATCTCGTCGGTAAGCGCGAAATACGTGCCGGACCTCCTGGAGGATTGCATCGAGAAGGGGACGGTGCGCGTGCTGCACCTGTTCACGGCCGGCTTCACCGAGACGGGCGAAGAAGGCCGGGCGGATATGGAACGGACGGTGGTCGCGCGCGCCCGGGAGGCGGGTATTCGCGTGATCGGGCCCAACTGCATGGGGCTGTATGTGCCGGGGTCGCGGCTGGCAATGATGCCGGGGCAGATCCCGGAGGCGGGGCCTGTAGGGATGGTGTCGCAGTCGGGGATGAACGCTGGCGAGTTCGTGCGGTATGCGACGCCACGCGGGGTGCGGTGTTCAAAGGTCATCAGCTTCGGGAATGGCGCCGACCTGAAGGCAGCCGACTTCTTCGACTACCTTGCGGACGACGCGGATACCGAAACGATCGTGGCCTACATCGAGGGAATCCAGGACGGGCCGCGGCTGGCGCAGGCGATCCGACGGGCGGGAGAGGCGAAGCCGCTGGTGATCCTGAAGAGCGGCCGGACCGAGGCAGGTTCGCGCGCGGCGAGTTCGCACACGGCATCGCTGGCGGGGTCGGTGGAGGTGTTCGATGGCCTGTGTAAGCAGGCCCGGGCGCTGCGAGTGGAATCGCTCGACGAGCTGGTGGATATGGCGGTGACGTTCCAGTTCGTGAAGCGACTGCATGGTCCGAACATCTGCGTCGTAGGCGCTGGCGGTGGCGCGAGCGTGATGGCAGCGGACGACCTGGACGTGGTGGACCTGAAACTCCCGACGCTGCTGCCGGAAACCCAGGAAGCGCTCGCGAAGGTGACAAACGAAGCGGGAACGAGCATCCGCAACCCTATAGACACGATGAGCGTGTTCGAAGACCACGGGTTCGAAGCGACACTGACGCCAGTCGGACAGGCGCCGAACGTGGACGCGATCCTGTATCACACGAGCTTCGGGTTTGGCTTCGCCTCGCGGATGGGTGATCAGCGGGGTCGCGCTGAGCGGCAGGCGGATGGGCTCGCCCGGGCGCAGGAGCAGTCCGGGAAACCGGTGGTTGTGGCCATCCGGCCATCGCTGACGCCGGAGGCGCTGGAACAGGCGAATTACTTCCAGGAGCAGTGCTACCGGCGGGGCATCGCGACGTACCCGAGCATTGCGCGCGCGGGGAATGCCCTTTCGAAGCTGCTGCAGTGGCAGGCGCTGCAGGACTAGGAAGGTGACAGGGCACCCGGACAGCGAGCCGGCGCCTGCCGGGACCGAAGCGGACGACTGCTTCATCGACCTGTTCTGGCTGCCGGTAGGAGCCGGGACCCCACGGGCACAGCAGTTCAGCCTGGCGTGCTGGGAGGCAGTGGCAGCGCTTCTGAGCCGTCGCAAGCGGGCTGCCCTCTACCACCCGGCGCTGAAGATGCGGCAGGGAGCGGTGACGTACACGCTGGAGCTCACGCCGGTGTTCGTTGGCGAGCCGGCGGCGCCAGCGATGACGGGTCCGGTTGGTTTGCGTGCGGCCGGGCGTTTCAAGCTCTTTCGCTACCAGTTGCGATGCTACGAAGCCGACAGCCTCCCGGACGAGGAATGGGCCGTGGAAAGCCCAATCCGTCTGTCGACGGAGTGCGAACTCGTTGAGCGTATCCGGGAAGCCGCGGCCACAGTGCCGCCCCATGCCTGGGGGCGGCGGGCGCCCGGGACGCATGAGATGTGGACGTCGGCCTCGGTCGTCTCGTGGCTGCTGACCGAGTGCGGCATTGACGCGGGCGCCATCGCGTTGCCGCGAGGTGGACGGGCTCCCGGATGGCAGGCGGGGCTGGAGGTGGCGGGGCTCAGCGGCGGCCGAACTGGCGTTCGATGAGGTCGGTGCCGACGTGGACGAGGGTGGGGCGGCCGTGCGGGCAGGTGCGGGGCGTCGGGGTCTGCTCGAGGTCTTCGACGAGCCTGCGCATTTCGTCCATGGAGAGTGCCTGCCCGGCACGGACGCTGGAATGGCAGGCGACGGTCGCGGCGGCGCGAGCGAAGGGATCTTCGACGCGGGTTTCACTGGCGAGCTGGTCGATGAACGAGCGGACGGCGGACGGGACGTCTCCACCGGCGAAGCCCGCGGGAATGGCGCGGACCAGGTATTCGCGCTGGCCGAAGGATTCGACCGTGAGCCCGAGGGCATCAAGGCGTTCCGCGTTCTCGGCGAGCGCCGCGGACTGGTGCGCATCGAGTTCGAGTAGCGCCGGTTCGAGCAGGGGCTGGCGCGGTGGCTCACCGGCGCGTTCGCGCTGAGCGACGATTTCGTCGTAACGGACCCGTTCGTGGGCAGCGTGCTGGTCGATGAGATACATGCCCTCGGGGCCCTCGGCGATGATGTAGGTGGCGTTCATCTGGCCGACCACGCGGAGGAGGGGGAG
>SKSF01000015.1 GCA_007118095.1 Dehalococcoidia bacterium | reverse complement strand
TCACGCTGGTGGGCGATGAACCGCCGGTACTGCTCGGCGGAAACGCGGGGCCAAACGCGGTGGAGGTGGTGCTGCACGCGCTGACGTCCTGCCTGACGGTCGGCTTCATCTACAACGCGGCTGCGCAGGGCATCGAGGTCCGGTCGATGGACTACGACATCGAGGGCGAGCTCGACCTGCGGGCGTTCCTCGGCCTTTCGAAGGACGTGCGGCCGGGCTACAACAGCATCACGGTGCGGTACCGCGTGGATGCGGACGCGCCGCGGGAGAAGCTGGAGGAGCTCTGCGAGTACGTCCAGGCGACGTCGCCGGTGATGGATGTGCTGCGCAACCCGGTGCCGGTGAACGTCGAGCTGGCGCAGTAGCCGGGCGAGAGAGGAGGTATCGCGATGGCAACGTCGAACGCACTCACGAACACCCGTCCCCTGCTCGCCCGGCTCGCGGTCACCGGCCTTGCGGCGGCAGCACTGGTCCTCGCCTTCGCGCTATCACTGGCGCAAGAGGCATCGGCAGAGCTTTGCATTGTGCCGGACCAGGGCCCCGGACAAAGCTCGGTCGGTGACTACGTGGCCGAGGCCCCGGTAACGCCCGGGCACTTCGAAGAGGCGGGACGCTCATTTGATAACCCGGCCGGCAAGAGTGCGGCCTGGGAGGCTGATTTCAACTCGCCGGTGATCTCGGGTCCAGATCCCTGCGAGGAGCAGTTCGGCGATTGATGTGACCGGTAGCGGTCCGAAGAGAGAGGGCGGGCAGTGGTGTCCGCCCTCGTCCTGTGTGCAGATCAGGGGTAGGTGAGGAGTTCGGTTTCGATATCGATGAGCTCGGCATCGAGGCGCCAGGATTCCACGGCGCGGGCAATGGACTGGAGCTGGCTATCGGCGTGACCGGATTCGTTGGAGACGCAGGTGATGGCGATGGTAGCGGAGGAGGGGTCGTTGAGCTGGCCGACCTCGGCGACTGCAGCGTTGTAGCGGGAGCGGACACGTTCGACGACGGAGCGGACGATCATGCGGCGCTCTTTGAGGTCGCGCGATGGAAGGCGGAAGGAGACCTGGAGGACGCCAATGATCACGGGTTAGAAGGGGCTCGCTTCGGTTCGCGGTTCTTCGTCGCCCGGGAGCGGGGGGAGCTCGCCAGGGCCGGAGATGCCAAAGTGCTCGAAGAACTTGAGGGTGGTGCGGTAGAGGCGGGGGCGGCCGGGGGCGTCGGCATTGCCGACGTTGTCCACGAGGCCTCGCTGTTCGAGGGTGGCGATGAGACGGTCACTGTTGACGCCACGGATGGCTTCGACATCGGCGCGGGTGCAGGGCTGGCGGTAGGCAATGATCGTGAGGGTTTCGAGGGCGGCGCGTGAGAGGCGCGAACCCGACGCGCCGCCCAAAAGCTCGGCGACGTAGGAGGCGTAGTCGGGGGCGGTGACGAGCTGATAGCGCTGGCCGTCTTCCTGGAGGCGGAGGCCGCGGGCTTCGTAGTCCTGTGCGAGCTGCTTGAGGGCCTTGCGGGCGGTACCTTCTCCGACACCGGCTGCGCGGGCGAGCGCGCCGAGGGACTGCGGTTCTTCGGAGACGAACAGCAGGGCTTCGAGGACCCAGGGCAGTTCGGTCTTCGACGGTGGGGGCGGTCCGTGTCCGTCAGCCACGTTGCTCCTTTCCGTTGCCAGGTTCGGTATCGCGCGGTTGGCGGCGCGGCTGGGCGATGTCCTCGGGCGCCCAGTCGGGGTTCTCGGGCGGCGGGCCGGGCTCCTCTTCGGGGACGACGGGGCCGCCAATGGTCAGCGAACCGCCGGACGGCGGGGGTGGCGGCGGTGGGAGCGGCACGGTGTCGTGCCGGGACGTGTCGTGTGCCGCGGCGGGTTCGCGATAGGGCTGCTCGGCGGGAGGTGGCGGGAGTTCGTCCTCGCTGATGGCCGGCCGCGACGGGCGGCGGTGCATGGTTGCCGGGCGCGCTTCGATCTCGTCGTAGGTGATATGGAGGGTGGGACGGCGGACTTTTTCGACCCCGACCTGGTTGCGGACGACGTCGGCGGTGGCGTCGAGGATGTCGTCGGTGACGTCGGCGATGCTGGCGTACGGCTGGATGGTCACGGTGATGTCGGATTCGACGACGTCTTTGCGGGTCGAGACGACAGCGGAGGCAAGGCGGACCTGGTCGAGGCGTTCGAGCTCCTCGCGGAGCATGGACTCGATGACGTTGGTGTCGACATCGACGACGGCGCCATCGTCACGGCGGATGCGGACGTTCCCGCCGCTGACGGCGGCACGGCGGCCCGGGCGGACAGCGGTGACCAGGGTAACCAGTCCGACGAGGCCAACGGCGCCGAGGATGGCGGTGAAGATCCAGCGGTCGGTGCCTTCGGTAAGGATGAAGGCCTGGAGCTCGAAGTTGCCGGCTTCGATGTCGAGCATCTGGCCAGTGTTCCACGCGAGCACGGCGAGTCCGGCGCAGGAGGCAATCAGCAGGATGCTGTAGATGATGAGGAAGGTCCGGTTGAACAGGTTCACGACGCGACTCCCATGGGTGTTGCGGCGACACCCTCGCGAAATGGTCCGCCGAGCACGGCCGGGGTGATGCGGTTGCGGAGATCGGCGACCGTGTCAGCGTAGACGGAGATGTAGTTGTCGGTATAGCCGTGCCAGCGGGGGCCATCGTGCGTTTCGACATGGTCTTCCCAGAGGACGGGGCGGCGGGCGCCCTGGTGTGTGGCGGCGTGTGTGGCGGCGAGGTCGCGCCCCAGGTCCATGAGCGCGCGGACGCGGCTTTTGGTGGTTTCCGGGGGGAGCTGACCGCGCATCCGTGCTGCCCCGGTGCCAGCGCGCTGCGAATAGGGGAAGGCGTGGATGCGAGCGATGGCGGCCTCGCGGCACATGCGGAGCGTTGCCTCGAAATCTTCGCCAGTTTCGCCGGGGAAGCCGGCGATGACATCGGTGGTGATGGCAGCGCCGGGGACAGCGGCATGGATCCGGGCCGCGGCGTCCCGGTATTCGGCCGCGGTATAGCGACGGCGCATCGCCTCGAGGATGGCGTCGCTGCCGGACTGGAGCGCCAGGTGGAAGTGGGGCATGAGGCGGGGGTCGTCCCAGAGCGCGAGGAGCTCCGGGGTGATGTCCTGCGGCTGGAGGGACGAGAAGCGCAGGCGCGGGACCTCGGTTTCTTCGAGGATGGCGGCTATCAGTTCGTGTGGCGCACGCGGGGGATCGAGGTCGCGGCCCCATGCGCCCAGTTGCGTGCCGGTGATGACGACTTCGCGGGCGCCGTTTTCGACCGCGGCGGCGACTTCTTCGACGACGCGCGCGGGTGTGCGCGATTCTTCGCGGTGGCGGGTGCGCGGGACAATGCAGAACGCGCAGACGTCGTTGCAGCCTTCCTGGGCCTTGATGAACTGGCGGGTGTGCAGGGTCGCGGGCGCCGCCGCCGGGGCTGGCTGCGCTTCGACGCGGCCGGTGATGAAGCCGAGCAGCTCGCCCTTGTCCTGGTCGCGGGTGCCGGTGACCAGGTCGGCGCCGAGCTCGCGGACGCGGTCGTAGCCTGCGGACTGGGGATAGCAGCCGGTGACGGTGACGACGGCGCCGGGGCTGAGGCGGCGGGCGGACCGGATAAGCCGCCGCGACTTCTGGTCGGCGACGTGGGTAACCGAGCAGGTATTGAGGACATAGGCGTCGGCTTCGGCCAG
>SKSF01000218.1 GCA_007118095.1 Dehalococcoidia bacterium | reverse complement strand
CGCCGTCGAGGTGCAGCGCCGGCCGGCGTAACGTCGTCGCCGAATTCGCCACGTGACAGTACGGGACCCACGGCACCCGCTCCCGCACCGCCTCGAACCGCCGCCACTGCTCCCCGGAAAACCCGTCGTCCGCCTCGTCTGCGTTCGCCATGTGCGTCCACAGCGCCTCAACCCGCAGTCCGGGAAGCGATCGGCAATACTCCGCCAGCGCCACCGCCTCGTCCGCGTCGTTTCCGAACCGGTGCATACCGGTGTCCACCTTGATGTGCACCGCCGCCTCGCGCCCCGCCTCCACTGCCGCGGACGAAAACGCATCGGCGACCGCGCGGCTGTGCACCGTACACGCGATGCCGTGGCTCACTGCCAGCGGCGCATCCTCCGGGAACACATGCTCCAGCACGATAACAGGCGCCGACACGCCCCCCGACCGCAGCTCCAGCGCTTCCTGCAGCCACGCCACACCAAACCGCTCGGCGCCTTCTTGTTCGAGCGCCCGCGCCACGGGGACCAGCCCGTGCCCGTAGGCATTCGCCTTCACCACCGCGATGACTTCGCTCCCGGGCTCCAGCACAACGCGCAGCGCGCGGACGTTCGACCGCAGCGCATTCAGATCAACTTCGATCCAGGCATTCAGGGCCGCCATTGCCCCGCGCGCATCCCGGGCGCCGCCAGGTGCATCAGACGTCGTGTGCACCGGCAGGCCTCCTTTCCCGGCCCTTGATCTGTTTTGACGCGCCACCCCGCTCAGCCTAGCATCAAACTGGTGGCGCTGATGCGCAATCGTATCCCCTTCTGCCTCGCGCCCCTCATCGCGTCCATCTTCGTTGCCTGCGGCTCCTCGGATTCGCCCGCGCGGCCTGCCCCCGAAGGCCCCCCGCCAGGACAGGCCACCATCGAAGTCCCCACCCGCGAACCCATCGATACCCCGCGTGCCGCCGCACGGGCATTATTCAATGGTCGTTATGTCGAATCCGCCGAAGCCTTTCGCTCCTTCGCCGGCACCTTTGATAACCCCGAACAGCGCGCCTATGCCCACCTCCAGGCCGCCGTCGCCTTGCACGAAGCCGGCGACCCGCCCGCGGCCATCGAAACGCTCGAAGACGCCCTCGATGCCGCACCGGCAGACTCGGATACCGCGCGCCGTGCCGCCTACCTCCTCGCGCGCATCCTCTCCACGCAGCAACGCCACGACGAAGCCGCCACTGTCCTGGCTCCATTCCATCAGCAACCCCGCGACGACCACTTCCAGCCACACCTCGACCACGCCTTCGCCTCTGCATCCGCGACCGCGGGAGACCGCGAGGCTGCCACCAGCGCCTGGGACACCGCCCTCGAACGCGAACATGTCCCGCCGCGACTCCGCGCCATCATCGCCGGGGAACGCGCGGCCATCGCCCGGGTTGCCGATGACCTCGAAGAAGCCGCCCACTGGCTCGAACTCCAGCTCGAAGCCGAACCAGGCGCCGCTACCCGCAGCGCCCTCGCCGAAGTCTCCCGGGAGCTCGGCGACGACGAAGCCTGGCGCACACAGCTCCACCTTTTGATCGAGGACCACGCCGGTTCCCCGGTGGCGCTGACCGCTGTCCAGGAGCTCCAGCGTCACGGCATCTATCCCCCGCGCGCCGCTGAGGCCTACGTTTACTACCGCCACGGCCGCTACGCCGAGGCGCGCCAGCTGTTCGCCCGTTCGCTCCAGGAGGACGGTCTCGAACCCGCTGACACCGCCTTCCGCCTCTTCTATCTCGCCGCTGCCCTCGAAGACGACGGGCAAAACACGGAGAGTATCGCCGTCTACGACGCCGCCATAGAGGCCGACCCAGGCTCCCCACTCGTCCACGATGCCTACTACTGGTCCGCCGTCGCCGCCAGCCGCATCGGCGAACCGCGCGAAGCCTCCGCCCGCTACCTCGCCGCCGTCGAATCCGACCCCGGCGGCGAATACGCCACCGAATCCGCCTATCAAGCCGGCAACGTCCTCCGGCAGGCTGGCGAACCGGCTCGCGCTGTCCGCGCCTGGAACGAACTCAAATCCATCGACAGCGCCCGCATCCTCTACTGGAAGGCCCGCGCTGCCGGGGACGCAGGTGACTCCGCCGCCGCCGAAGACGCCTTCCAGCGCGCCTACGAAGCCGAGCCGCTCTCCTTCTACGGGCGCGAAGCAGCGCGACACCTGGGCGACGACATCGACAACTGGCCCGCGTACCGCCCGCTCGAATCCCCGCCTCCGCCCGACTGGGACACCATCTCCGCCTGGGCCGGCGAGATGGATGCCGCGCCACCCGCCGCCGGCGCAGCCGCCGACTTCGCCGCCATCGGTTTCCGCACCGAGGCCGCCAGCGCGCTGGAAGACCTCGACCTTCCCCTCCTCGGACACCTCAGGGCCGCCTACGAGCTCGGCCTCACCTCCACGGCCACCACAGCCGCCCTCGAAGTGATTGAAGAAAGCGGCGACCATGTCACCGGCATCCCCGCCGACCTCCTCCGCCTCGCCTATCCAGCCCATCACCCGGGACTCCTCAACGAATTCGGCGCCCAACACGCCATCGACCCCCTGTTCATCGCCGCGGTTATCCATGCCGAGAGCACCTGGAACCCCGGCGCCGAGTCACACGCCGGCGCGCTCGGGCTCGCACAGGTCATGCCGGCCACCGGCGACGCAATCGCAGGCGTCCTCGGCCACGACAACTTCAACCACGCAGACCTTCTCCGGCCGATCGTCAGCGTCGAATACGGCGCCACCTATCTCGCCGAGCAGCTGGATACCTTCGAGAATCCCTACCTGGCAATCGCTGCCTACAACGCAGGCCCCGGCAATGCCGCGCGCTGGCACGACCTCGCCCCGGACGCCGTCCCCGCCGACCTCGTCGAAGTGATCGACTTCGACGAAACCGCCACCTATGTACCGCGCGTTATGTCACGTTATGCCCGCTACCGCTATGCCCATGGCCAGGCGGACTGAAATTTGCCGCGCACCCGTCCCCCTGCTAGCGTGAAAGTTCGTACTGTACGAGGGAGTTCATATGTCGACGAAACGGACATACCAGCCACATCGGCGCCGTCGTGCCCGCAAGCACGGCTTCCGTCACCGCATGTCCGATCGCGCCGGCCGCGCGATCATCCGCATGCGGCGCCAGCGCGGCCGCAAACAGCTCACCCGCGTCTAGCCGTGCAGCGCGAAGCGCGCCTGCGCAAAGGTTCGGAGTTCAACTCCGTCTATGAAGAGGGGACCGTCATCCACGGTCCTTTTTTCGTGCTCAGGGCACGCCCAAATGACCTCGGCCACCCACGCTGGGGCTTCGCCGTCGGCAAGCGCCTCCTCCGCAAGGCCACCGCTCGTAACCGCGTCCGACGACGCCTCCGCGAAGCCGCGCGCCAGTCCGGCGTCACCGGCAGCATGGACCTCGTCCTCACCGCCCGCCGCTCCGCCATCGACGCCTCCTTCGCAGACCTGGTGAAGGCCATCCGAAAGGCAGCCCGCCGCGCCGGCCTCGAAACTACGGAGGCACGGCGGTGAAACACCCATTCCTCTGGCTCATCCGGGCGTACCAGCTGACCTTTTCAGGCCTGGTGCCGAACGTGTGCCGCTATCAGCCCACCTGTTCACAGTACACGTACGAAGCCATCGACCGATTCGGCACGCTCCGCGGCGGCTGGCTTGGCATCAAGCGCCTTTCGCGGTGCCGCCCGGGCGGAGGAATGGGCTACGACCCCGTCCCCGACCCCGTTTCACGTGAAACAGACGACCCCGACGACTAATTCACCCACCCCTCGACCGCCGTTTCACGTGAAACGGCGGTAACTACCCGGCCACACACATGTTTCACGTGAAACCGCACCCCACCCCAGGTTGGCCCACCTGCGCCCCGCCCGTCGTCGTTTCACGTGAAACGGCGCCCTTTCAGGCCCATACCCGCGCTCCGACAGCCCTTGCGGCACGTCCAGCGTCCTCGAAACCGCGGGCGCACCCTTCCGCCCCGACCCGCCGCCCCGTCCGGGCACGCCACGGCTCCCTTCACGCACCGCACCCCTGCCCCCTCAACGCTCCGGGTTTCACGTGAAACCGCGCCCGCCCGGGTCACCTGCCCCTTGTCAGAAACATATCAGCCACCCGGAACGCGACCGCCGCATCATTCCAAAAGTTTCACCCGCCCGGCGCACCGCCAATAACCCATAACAACAAGCCCTGTTACCATGACGTCGTGCCCCGCCACCCGAAAAAAGCCCTCGCCTTCGCTATCACTGCGCTCGCAGCACTCCTCGTCGCCTGCGGCGATATCGCGAACCCCGAAGGCTGGGCCACACCACACTTCACGAACGACACCCTCTACTACTTCCCCGATGACGACACCCTCGTCGCTGTCACTTTCGACGACGACCAGCCCCAAACGGTCACCTGGGGCTTCCCCGACACCGCCATCGATGCCGAAGCCAACCTGGACATCGACGCCGTGTACGGCGACGTCGTTGTTGACGACGACGTCATCTACTTCGCCGGCTGGGAAGGCCACGTCTATGCAGTCGATCGCGACTCCGGCCGCCTCCTCTGGACCACCCGCGACCGCCTCGATGTCGAAGGCTCCATCGTTGCGGGCCTCCTCCACCACAACAACACTCTCTATTTCGGTACGACAGAAGGATTTTTCTACGCCCTCGAAGACGAAACCGGCGCCCCCGCACCCGGCTGGCGCGCCGACGGCATCGAATTCCCCAAGGGCTTGTGGGCCACACCACTCCTCCTGGACGAGACCATCTACCTCGCGACCATGACCGGCGAGGTCCACGCCATCTCCGCCGAAGACGGCTCCCCCGTCTGGGACGCCCCCTTCGAAAGCGGGACCGGCGCCATCCCGGAGCTTTCCCTGCTCAACGACGAGCTCCTCTTCGTCCCCACCCTCGGGAAAACCGTCTACCTCCTCGACGCCGCCACAGGCCAAGAAGAGTTCCCATCCTTCGATACCGAGGACTGGGTCTGGACATCACCCGCCTTCGACGGCAACTACGCCTACTTCGGTGACTTCGAAGGGGTTATCCACGCCCTCGACATAACCACCGGTCACGACGCCTGGACAGCGCAGGCCGAAGACAAGGTCAAGGCCGCTCCCGCTATCGTCGATGACGTCGTCGTCTTCGCTGACCGTGGACCCGTCGTGCACTTCTTCGACCGCGAAACCGGGGACCGCATCGGCGTCCCCAACCACGCCATCGATAGCGGCACCGTCCGCGCCGACCTTGTCGCGCGCGACGGGTATGCCTATATCCTCACAACCAGTGGCGACCTCTGGCGCGCCGACCCCGAAACCGCCACCGTCCAGCCCGTTCCCATGCCAGGAGCCGCCGAGTGATAGGCACGGTCTTCGACCTCATCCTCCTCAACCCCATGGTGAACATCCTCGTGGTGCTCACCACCGTCCTCTTCGGCAGCTTCGGCCTCGCCATCATCGGCTTCACCATCCTCGTCCGCATCGCGACATTCCCGCTCACCCTGCGCCAGCTCAACCAGACCCGCGCGATGCAGCAGCTCCAGCCGGTCGTCCAGGAGCTACAGAAGAAATACAGCGACCCAAAGCGCCGCCAGCAAGAGCTCATGAAGGCCTACAAAGAAGCAGGCGTGAACCCCCTCGGCTGCATCGGCCCCATGTTGCTCCAGTTCCCCATCCTCATCGCCCTCTTCTACGCCATCCGCGCCGTCCTCCCACAATCCCCCGAAGCGCTCGAAGGCCTCTCCGGGCGCCTCTACGACATCGCCTTCATCCAGCACGCCGTCCCCCTCGAAGAACACTTCCTCGGCATGGACCTGCGCAGCCCCAACCTGGTCATGGTCGTCCTCGTCGGCCTCACAACATGGGCACAGATGAAGACCACCGTCATGTATACGACGGACGACCGCATGAAAATGCAGCAGAAGATGATGACCTGGATGCTGCCCGCCATGCTCGCCTTCTTCGCGCTCAGCTTCCCCAGCGGCCTCTCCCTCTACTGGACCGTCAACTCCGTCGTCGGCGTTGGCTTTAACATTGTCACGTACGGATTCCCCCTCCTCGGCATCCAGCCACTCGTCGCTCTCCGGCAACCCAAACAACCGCCATCCGGAGACGCCGAACAACCCGAACCCTCAGGCGATGCTGAGCCGCCCCCCGGGGACCAAAAGGGCAAGAAAGCCAAAGCCGGCGTCGCCACCTCCGCACAATCCGACCGACAGGCGAGGACCACCCATGGATCACGATCAAATCGAAACAAGCGGCCGAACCGTCGAAGACGCTCTTAACGCCGCCCTCAAACAGCTCAACGCCTCCTTCGACGACGTCGAATTCACCGTCCTCGACGAAGGCAAGCGCGGCATCTTCTTCGGCGCGCTCTCCCGCGACGCGCGCGTCAGCGTCCGCCGCGTCACCCCGGCCGCCGAAACAGCACAACCCTCTTCCACGCCCACGAGCACCGAAAAACCCGGCGGCGAAGGCGAAGCCAAAGACGACAGCGAGTCCCGCAACCGGCGCCGCCGTGGTGGCCGGGGCCGGGGCCGCAACCGCGAGGACCAGCCCGAAAAGCCCGAAACCGGCAGGCAATCCCCCGGCAGCCGCCGCACCGGCACCCGCGATACCCGGCCGCGCTCCCGCCGCAACTACGAAACCCCCACCCCTGAACTCAGCGACACCGACTTCCTCCCCCGCCAGGCCGGTGACGAAGCCGCCGCCGACGCCGAACCCGAAGCCCCCGCAGAAACGCCCGCCACCGCTGAACGGTCGCGTTCCCGCCGTGGCGGCAGCCGGGCAGGGGGAGAGTCCCGCAACCGCAACCGAGACCGCGACCGCCAGCAGACCCCCGTCGTCGAACCCAACATCGACCACGAACTCGTCGACGTCGCCGCCACCGTCGTCGATGACATCCTTCGCATCCTCCAGGTTGACGCCGACATCAACCTCCGCGAACCCCTCACCCCCGGGGACGGCCGCGGCTCCGCCCTGGCCGTAATCGACATAACTGGCGATGACCTGGGCGCCCTCATCGGCCGCCGCGGCGAAACCCTTCTCAACCTCCAGTACCTCGTGAACCTCATCGTCACACGTCGCTATCCCAACGAAGGCGGCGTTACCATCGACATCGCCTACTACCGCCACCGCCGCGAAGAACAGCTTGTCGACCTCGCAACCCGCATGGCCGAGCGCGTCCGCGACAACGGCAGCCCCATCACCCTCGAACCAATGGCGGCCGCCGACCGCCGCCTCGTCCACCTCGCCCTCGCCGAAGACCCCGACATCGAAACCCACAGCACCGGTGACGGCGAAGAACGCAAAGTCGTCATCCGCCAGAGAAACTGACCGCACAGGAGGCCAGCCACGCAGGTCATCGTTGCCGGCAACGTCGTAGAAGACCGCGACCAGGACGGGCACTGGTCACCCGGGGGGCCGTCCCTCTATTCTGCGCGCATGGCCCACGCCCTTGGCGCCCGTGTCCTCCTCATCACGAGCGTCCATCCCGGCTATGACCGCAACGCCCTCCACGGGCTCGACCTCCTCGAACAGCCCGCCGCGGACAACCCCCGCTACGCCAACACCTACGACGACAGCGGCAGGCGGACCCAGCTCCTCCTTCACCCCGGCGAACCCCTGGACAACACTATCCAGCAGGCGTCCCTCCCCCCGGCCGACATCTTCATGCTCGCCCCCGCCTACCACGACTGCGCACAGCTCCCCACCATCGAGGCCACCACAGGCATCAGCCTCCAGGGGCCCCTCCGCACCGTCGACGACGCCGGCCGCGTCAACCCAACGGACGACCCCCTCGCTGCTGCCCTCCCGCTCGTCCACCCCGGCGCCTTCGTCTTCTTCAGCGACGAAGATGCCCGCGAACCCGGGCGCCTCGCGGCTGCCCTCGCCGGGCACGGCGCCATCGTCCTCCTGACACGCGGTTATCGCGGCGCCACCCTTTACCACGGCGACACCGTGAGAACATTCCCCGCAATACCAGCCACGCACGTCGCCGACCCCACCGGGGCAGGCGATTGTTTCGCAACCGCCTTCATCGTGCGCTACGCCGAAACAGGGGAGGTCGAACAAGCCATGCGCTTCGGACTCGCAGCAGGAGCCCTCGCCGTCGAACGCCACGGACTCGACGCCATACCGTCCCGCCATGCAATCATCAGCCGGCTCGCAGGGGTGGCCGCCTGATGGGTGCGCGCATCGTCACCTTCGCCAACCAGAAAGGCGGCGTCGGCAAAACCACCACCGCCGTCTCGCTTTCCGTCGCCCTCGGCCGCCGCGGCCAGCGCGTGCTCCTTGTCGACCTCGACCCCCAGGCCAACGCCACCAGCGCCGTCGGCTTCCAGCCGGACGAACCCACCGGCACCTACGATGCCATCCTCGGCGAAATCCCCATCGCCGACTGCATCTCCCCCGTCGAGAACGAGTACCTGCACCTTGTCCCCTCCCACACCGCGCTCGCCGGGGCCGAAGTCGAACTCGTCCCCGCGATGGCCCGTGAGCGCAAGCTCTCCGCCGCGCTCGCTGACGCCCGCAACGACTACGACTGGATACTCATCGACTGCCCGCCCTCCCTCGGTCTCCTCACCATCAACGCCCTCACCGCGAGTGACTTCGTCATCGTCCCTGTCCAGTGCGAATACATGGCCCTCGAAGGCCTCTCGCACCTCATGGAGACCCTCAACCTCGTTCGCGACAACCTCAACACCTCCCTCAACATCCTCGGCGTCGTCCTCACCATGTACGACGGCCGCACCCGCCTCTCCCAGCAGGTCGCCGACGAAGTCCGCGACCACATCGAGACCACCTTCAACACCATCATCCCGCGGGCCGTCCGCCTCAGCGAGGCGCCCAGCCACGGCATGTCCATCTTCCGCTACGACCCCGGTGGCCGCTCGGCCATTGCCTACGACAATCTCGCCGCAGAGGTCCTCGAACGCGCAGGAGTAGCCGTATGACACAGCCAAAACGTGGCCTCGGCCGCGGGCTCGATGCCCTCATCCCCGGCCGCCCGGCGCCACCGCCAGCGGAAGAAACCCCGGCCGGCGACGACACCGGATCCGCCAGCCACGATGGCGAAGGTCAGCCCGTGTCCATCGACCCGCCAGCCAGCAAAGCGCCGCCCCAACAGGCGCCGCCCGAGCCCGCGCCTGCCGCCCCCGCGCGCCGCAGCGGCCCCGAGACCATCGACATCGACCTCATCTCCCCCAACCCCGAACAGCCGCGGACCCACTTCGAACCCGAACGCCTCCGCGAACTCGCCGAGTCCATCACCCAGCACGGCATCATCCAGCCACTCGTCGTCAGCCGCGACCCACAGGGCGGCTACCGCCTCATCGCCGGTGAGCGCCGACTCCAGGCCGCGCGCCTCGCAGGGCTACAGGATGTCCCCGTCATCCTCCGCGAAACCGAAGAAGCCGAGCTCCTCGAGCTCGCCCTCATCGAGAACATCCAGCGCGACGACCTCAACGCCATCGAAGAAGCCCAGGCCTACCGCCGCCTGCTCGACGAATACGGCCTCACCCAGGACGAAGCCGCACGGCGCGTCGGCAAAAGCCGCACCGCCATCACCAACGCCCTGCGCCTCCTCCAGCTCGAACCCGAGATCCGCCGTAGCCTCGTCGGAGGCGAGATCAGCGAAGGCCACGCCCGTGCCCTCCTCGGCCTCACCGACAGCAAGCAGCGCGTCGAAGCCTGGCGCGACGTCGTCAAACGCCACCTCAGCGTCCGCGACACCGAAGCCCAGGTCCGCCGCCGGCTCAACCAGGCCAACGATGGTGGCAACACGCCCTCCGCATCACCCTCCATGCAGCGCCGCGACGTCATGATCATCGACATCGAACGCCGCCTCCAGCGCTCCCTCAGCACGCGTGTCAGCGTCCAGCCCCAGAAGAAAGGCGCCCGGATCGTGATCGAGTGCTACAGCGCGGAAGAGTTCGATAGCGTCGTCGAACGCATCACCGGCGAATCCAGCAACGACGAGGACGACGAATGACCGGCATCGCAGACCGCCTCCAGGAGCTCGGCATCACCCTGCCCGCGCCTCCGCCGCCCGCGGGGCTCTATGTCCCCGCACTCCAGTCGGGCGACATGCTCTATATCTCGGGCCAGGTTCCGCTCCAGGACGGCAAAGTCATCGAAACCGGCAAGTGCGGCGACAACATCACCGTCGAACGCGGCGCCGAACTCGCCCGCCACTGCACCCTCAATGCGCTCGCCATCGCGCGCGAACACCTTGGCAGCCTCGACCGCATCGAGCAGGTCGTCCGCGTCGGCGGCTACGTCGCAAGCGCGCCCGGTTTCGGCCAGCAACCCCAGGTCATCAACGGCGCCTCGAAGCTCCTGCTCGACGTCTTCGGCGACGCAGGCCAGCACGCCCGCGCCGCCGTCGGAGTGGCTGAACTCCCCCTCAACGCCCCCGTCGAGCTCGAGTTCATCTTCCGCGTCACGCAGTAGCCAAAGCGGCTCCCACGCCAAGGGAGGAAGGTAAGCCTCCCTTCTCCCTCTTCTCTACCGCCCCTTGAAGACCGGGTCCCGCTTCTCCAGGAACGACTGGCGCCCTTCCGCCGCGTCCTCCGTCTGGTGCGTGATCTGCTGCAGGAACTGCTCCTGCTCGATCTGCGTGTGCAGGTCGTTGTCCATCGCCTCGTGCGTCAGCCGCTTCATCAGCTCGATAGCCACCGAGGGTCCGGTCGCGATCTCCGTCGCCAGCGCCGTCGCCCGCGACGCCAGCTCTTCTGCCGGCGCCACCTCGCTCACCAGCCCGATCCGTAGCGCCTCGTCCGCCGGGATGATCTTTCCGGTATACATAAGTTTCAGCGCCTGCTCCATCCCCACGATCCGCGGCAGGAACCAGGTGCACCCGGTATCCGCCACAATCGCCCGCTTCACGAATATCGCGCTGAACCGCGCCGCGTCCGACGCGATCCGGATGTCGCACGCCAGCGCCAGCGAAAACCCGGCCCCCACACACGCACCGTTCACCGCCGCGATCGTCGGCTTCCGGCACTTGTACACCAGCTCCGTCCCCCGGTAGCGCGACCGCATCATCAGGTCCCGTCCCTCGAACGGCCGCGGATGCCAGTCTTCCTCCGGGTCGGTCACCGTCAGGTCCGTCCCCGCGCAAAACCCGCGCCCGGCGCCGGTGATCAGCACCACCTTCGCCTCGTCGTCCTCCTCCGCCATGCGGATCGCCGTCTCGATTTCCGCCCAGCTGCTCCACGAAAGCGCGTTCAGCTTCTCGGGCTTGTTCAGCGTCAGCCGCGCAATCCCGTCCTCGACAACGTATTCGATATCTTTGAACGCCACGGGCGCACTCCTTTGTCAGGTTCGTAATGCCCGTAGCCTAAGCGCCTGCGCCCGGGCGCGGAAGCACACGTTTACCCCGCGCCCAACACCCCTGGCAGCTCCCCGATCGCACCGATCGATGCATCAGGCGCCGCCTCCAGCACCCGCTCGCCATGAAAACCGTAGGTCGCCCCCACCGTGAACGCCCCGATCGCCTTCCCCGCGCGCACATCCCCCGCCGTGTCACCCACCACCGCCACCTTCGGGCCCGCCTCAACGCCCAGCCACGAAAGCGCCGACCGTAGCGGCTCCGGATCCGGCTTCAACGCCGTCACATCCTCCGCAGAAATCACCACCCCGAAGTACCGCCCGATGCCCGCACGGTCGAGCGTGAGCTGCGACGTCCGCCGCGAGCGGCTCGTCACCGCCGCCATCCGCAGCCCCGAAACCGCCAGCCGCTCCAACACGTCTGCCACTTCCTCGTACGGCTGCGACAGGTGCAGGTTCTCCACCTGGAATGAGCGGTGCACCTCCGTGAGCTGGTCCGCAAACTCCCGCCCGCAGTAATCCGCGTAGATGTCCTCCAGCGGTCGTCCGATCTCCGGCGTCAGTACCTCGCGCGTCGGCGGCGCAAACCCCAGCGCCACAAACGCGTATTCAAAGCTCGCCATCACGTACTCACGCGTGTCGAGCAGCGTCCCATCAACGTCAAACAGCACAGCTTCGTAGGTCACACCCCAAGCATGCGCCAACAGCGCCGAATGGAGAATCCATTACGCCTCTACTCGCGCGAACCATGTTCGCGTATCTTGCTCGCGTGAGCAGCGAACCCCCGGCGACAACCGCGGCTGCCGTCCAGGCGGCCGCCATGATGCGCTCCACCTCCATCCGCGAGACGGGCGCAGGGCCCCTCAGCCTCCTCTTCATCCTCAACGCAGTCGACGAATTCGATAGGGCCGTCCTCGCCGTCGCCCTGGACTCCATCCGCGCGGAGTTCGGCATCTCCGATACCGTCGCGGGCCTCCTCCCCCTCGCGGTCGTGTTCATCACCGGCATCCTCGCCCTCCCCGCAGGGAACTGGGCCGACCGCTGGGCCCGGAAGTACATCCTGGCCGCGGGCGCCATGGTCTGGGGCGCGGCCGGCCTCCTCGCCGCCCTCGCCCAGAACTTCACCCAGCTCTTTGCCACACGCGCCATGCTCGGCGCAGGCCAGGGAACCATCGGCCCCACGCACGGCAGCCTCCTCTCCGACTTCTACCCCGTGAGCATCCGCGGCCGCGTCCTCGGCTACCATCGCGCCGCCAGCCCCTTGGGCCAGGTCCTTGGCGCCGTCATCGGCGGCATCATCATCGCCGCCGCTGGCTGGCGGTGGGGATTCGTCGCCGCTGCCATCCCGGGCCTCATCTTCGGCCTCATCGCCCTCAAGCTCCGCGAGCCGGCGCGCGGCGAAGCTGACCTCAAGCAAGCGTCCGCCTCCAACCCGCTCCTCAAAGAGTTCCTCTCCGACCCCGAAGACAAGTGGGGCTTTTTCCGCAGCCTCGGCTCCATCTGGGAAAACCGCACCCTGCGCTATCTCATCTTCACCAATGCCGCCTTCGGCTTCATGCTCACCGGGGTTGTCTTCTGGATCCCCGCCTTTTTCGAACGCCATTACGACTACAGCCAGCAGAACGCCGCGCTCGCCCTCGCCGCACTGGCGTTCGCAGCCTTTATCGGCACCTGGTACGGCGGACCCACCGCCGACCGGCTCCTCCAGCGCGGCTTCACCTTCCTTGCCCGTGTCGGCCTGGCTGCGGTCATCCTCCTCACCGTCATGTGGACCGCCGCCTTCGCCGCCCCCACCGCCGAGGCCGCCATCGCGCTCCTCTTCGTCTCCAGCCTGGTCGCCTCGCTCGGTATTCCCGGGCTCATCAACAT
>SKSF01000154.1 GCA_007118095.1 Dehalococcoidia bacterium | reverse complement strand
CGAAAAGGTCGCCGACAGGGAGGGAAAAACCCTCCGCCTCGAACCCCGCATCATCGCTCGTCAACGTGTCCTCGCGATGATAGGTGTGCGCCTCGCCACCTGGGCGATGAACGGTCACAGTGCGTGTCCGGGGCCGGACCACCCAGGCACGCGGCGTTCCGGCCGCGAGGTAGTCTTCAATCGTGACCGAAATGTCGGTATCGCGGTCCCAGGGCGAGACAACCTCGATAGCGAGCGATGGCGGGCCGTCAACGAAACCTTCCGGTAGCGCTCCACCCGGTAGCCGATCGTAGGCAATGAAGCTCACATCCGGTGCCCGTACAAGATCGGGGTCCCGTCGCAGCCGGTAGCCGATCTCGACGCCCGTCCGCCCCAGGCCGTGTTCACATGAAAACTGGCGCAGCCGCAGAACGAGTTCCGCTGCGATTCCGCCATGCTCGCCACCCACAGGGGCCATCGTCACTACCTGCCCGCGCACAAGCTCCATCTTGCCGCCATCGGGGGGTGACGACAGCTGCATAAACTCCTCGGCCGTCAGCAGCTTCGCGTCCGTTGTCATCGTGCCCAGCATACCAGCCGCCGGAAGCGGCCCGCGCCGTCCATCGAGTCCGTTTTGAGCCCCCGGCTTCCGTGCCAATAAAGTCAACTGCGCAGACCCGCTGACCCGTGCCGCCGCGCGTTGTATCCTCGAACAGCACATATGTTCACACACCTGCACACGCACACCGAGTACTCACTGCTCGACGGCATGTCGAAGATCGACCCCCTCCTCGACCGCGTGAGCGAGCTCGGCATGGAGTCCGCGGCCATCACCGACCACGGCGCGATGTATGGCGCGATCGACTTCTACAAGGGCGCCCGCGACCGCGGCATCAACCCCATCATCGGCGTCGAAGCCTATGTTGCCCCCGGTTCCCGGCACTCCCGTGAGCGCGGTGACAACCAGCCCCATCACCTGGTGATGCTCGCCCGGAACCACACGGGCTACAAGAATCTCATCAAGCTCGTCAGCGCGGCCAACCTCGAAGGCTACTACTACAAACCGCGCATGGACCGCGAGCTCTTCGAACAATACAACGAGGGCATCACCGTGCTCTCCGGCTGCCCCTCCAGCGAGTTCTTCCGCCACCTCATGGACGGCAATCGCGAAGCCGCCGTCGAAACTGCCCGCTGGTACCGCGAAGTCTTCGACGGGAACTACTACCTCGAAGTGCAGGACCACGGCGACGAGCGCTTCCTGCCCTACAACCAGCAAATCGCCGATATCGGCCGTGAACTCGATATCCCCGTGGTCGCGACCAACGACTCGCACTTTACCCTCCCCGACGACCATGAGGCCCACGACGTCCTCCTCTGCATCGGCACTAACGCTACCGTCGACCAGGAGAACCGCTTCAAGCTCGACGGTCAGGGCTTCCACCTGCGAAGCGAAGAAGAGATGGCCGCGCTCTTCCCCGACAACCCCGAATTCGTCAAGAACACACAGCTCGTCGCCGCCCAGTGCGACCTCGAACTCCCCTTCGACCGCCAGCTCCTGCCCGCACCACCGCTCCCTGAAGGCCGCGAAAGCGCCGAATACCTCCGCGAACTCTGCGAACGCGGTGTCATGGAGCGTTATGGCGACACAAGCCCCGACCTCCTCGAACGTCTCCACTACGAGCTCGATGTCCTCGAACAGACCGGCTTCACGGACTACATCTACATCGTTAAGCAGATCGCCGACTTTGCCCGCGAGCGCGACATCCGCATGGGCGTCCGCGGCTCGGCGGCCGCCTCACTGGTCCTCTACTCTCTTGGCGTCACCGACATCGACCCAATCGCCAACCGGCTCGTCTTCGAACGCTTCCTCAACATCGAGCGCCGCGAGATGCCCGACGTTGACTTTGACTTCGCAGACGACCGCCGCGAAGAGATGATCCAGTTCGCCTATAACCTCTACGGACACGACCGCGTAGCCCAGATCATTACCTTCGGGACGCTCGGCGCGAAAGCAGCCATCCGTGACGTCGGCCGAGCCCTCGGCTTGTCCTTCCCCGACACCGACCGGGTTGCACGGCTGATACCCAACCAGCTCCACATCAGCCTCGAAGAAGCCATTGAAGAGGTCGACGACCTCAAAACCATGCGCGACAGCGATCCCCGCGTGGGCCGCCTGCTCGGGACCGCGCAGAAGCTCGAGGGCGTTTCTCGGCATGCAAGCACCCACGCTGCCGCACTCGTGATCTCGCGTGAACCACTGGCCGAACACGTGCCCCTGCAGCGTCCCAGCCGCGGCGACGAGTCCAGCATTCCCACCACGCAGTACGCCATGGACCAGTGCGCCGCCATCGGTCTGCTCAAGATGGACTTCCTCGGGCTGTCCAACCTCACCATTTTGGGCCGCGCGGTCGATCTTATCCGTGAGACGACCGGCGAGGACATCGACCTCCTGTCCATCCCCGACGGCGATCCCAGGACCATGGAGATGCTGGGCAAAGGCGAAACCTTCGGTGTGTTCCAGCTCGAATCAGCGGGCATGCGCCGCTACATCCAGGAACTCAAGCCAACCAATATCGCCGACCTCTGCGCCATGGTCGCCCTTTACCGCCCCGGCCCGATGCAGCATATCCCGCGCTTCATCGATGGAAAGCACGGGCGCATCGAAGTCACCTACCCCCACCCCAAGCTCGCCGAGATCCTCGACGAGACCTATGGCGTCATCGTCTACCAGGACCAGGTGCTTCTCATCGCCCGCCAGTTCGCCGGCTACTCCCTCGGCCAGGCCGACATCATGCGCAAGGCCATGGGCAAGAAGAAGGCCGAGATCATGGCCGCCGAGCGCGAACGCTTCACCGAAGGCGCCATCAACCAGGGATACAGCGAAGAAGATGCCAAAGCCGTTTTCGACCTCGTCGAACCCTTCGCCGGCTACGCCTTCAACAAAGCCCATAGCTGGTGCTACGGCAACATCGCCTACCAGACTGCCTACCTCAAGGCGAACTACCCGGCGCAGTACATGACTGCCGTCCTCCAGCTCACCCGCAGCGCCCCGGACCCCTATGCGCGAATCGCCGCCGCGGTCGCCGAATGTCTGCGCCTCGGCATCGAAGTGCTTCCGCCCCAGGTCAACTACAGCGCCGAGAACTTCTCTGTCGAACGGCGCGACGACAGCACGCTCGCCATCCGCTTTGGCATCGGCGTAGTCAAGAACGTCGGCGCTGCGGCTGTCGAAGGCATCATCGCCGCCCGCGAAGAGGAAGACGGCCTCTACCGCGACGTCGAAGACTTCTGCAAACGCGCCGACCTGAGCGGGACCAACAGTCGTGCAATCGAACACCTCGCAATGGCGGGCGCACTCGATACGCTCGGCTACGACCGCGGCACCCTCGTGATGAACGCCGAGCGTCTCATCAGCCTGGCACGCCGCGAACGGGAGCTCCGCGAAAGCGGACAGGCGACCATGTTCGACCTCTTCGGGGACGAGGTGAACACGCCAATGCCTGCGCTCGACCTGCCACCGTCACCGGTGTCGGCCGAACAGATGCTCTCTTGGGAGAAAGAGCTGCTCGGTGTCTACGTCTCCGAGCACCCCTTCCGCTCCGCTGCCGCCGAGATTGGCAAGTTCACCACCCACCAGCTCAGCGACCTCGGTGCGGAACTCGTTGGCCAGGTCGTCACCGTCGCCGGGCTCATCTCCCGCACACAGGTACGTTCGACCCGCGACGGCCGGGCCTTCTACATCGTCGAGCTCGAAGACCTCTCCGGCACTGCCGAGGTCACGGTATGGAACGACGCGCTCGAGCTCACCGGTGAAGACCTGTGGGCTGAAGGCCGTGTCGTCGTCGCCTCCGTTGAAGTCCGCGAACGCGGTGACCGGGTCGGTGTCAGTGTCCGCAAGGCCGCGCCCTACGACCGCGGCGAAGGCACCGTCGTTGGCTTCTCCCCCGAGCACTTCAAAGTCGAGGACAAGCGCGGCAAGGGCCAGCGCAACGGCAACAGCAATGGCGGAAACGGCCGGGGGAATGGTGCCCACCCTGCCCCGGCAGCCAGCCAATCCCGCCCGGCAGGGCAGGCGGCCACGCCGAACGGCCCTGCCAGCGGCAACACCAACGGGGCCAACGGAAGCGCGGCCACGGGTCAGGCCGCGGCGTCGGTGGACACGCCGCCGTCGGAATCCCAACAGGCCGCCCAGCCACGCGAACAGGCTCGTTTGGTCATCACGCTGTACGAGAGCGAGAACGAAAAGGCGGACCGGGCCGTCCTCCACGCGGTAGCCAATATCCTCGGCGAGCACCCCGGCGACGTCAGCGTCCGGCTGGTCGTCCACGACGCCGAGGGCGAAGAAAGCGAATTCGAACTTTCTCCGGTTGCCGGAGACGAAGAACTCGCCAATACGCTCCGCGCTTTCATCGGCCGGCGCGGCAGCGTGCACCTCACCGGCATGAAAAGTGCCTCCGCCTCACGCTAACGCAAGCGGTCTGCGCCGCTCACGGCTGCCCGTGGAGCACCCGCTCGAGCTGGAAGTAGTGCTCGCGGTCGTGCTTGCTCCAGTAGTCCACCCAGCTCGCGATCGTGAACCTCCCGTGCACGGGATGATGCCCTCGCCGGTGCTGATCCGTCTCGCTCACACGTTCCAGCAGGTTCACGCTCGCCTGTCGCTGCAACGCGAAGTCCCGCAACAGGTCACGCGTCCCATCGCGGTCAGTCTGCCGTTCGGCCAGCCACACCTCCGGCGGATAGGGTGTGAACTCCGGCTCGTCTTCTCCCAGCATTCGCTCCACCCGCAGTCGGAACACGTACGCTTCTTCGTCTCGGAGATGGGCCAGGATGGTCCGCGCCGGCCATGCGCCTTCCGGCGCACGGTCCAGCGCCGCTTCCCCCGCGTGCTCCACCATCGTGGCGAGCTGGCGCGGCAGATGAGCCATCGTCGGGATCGTCGAGTGCATCAACGCTTTTCCTCCGATTCCGCACCCGGGTGCGCGCGGCGCTCCAGCACCGCTGCCAGCGTGTCACCGGTCGCTCGCTCGAACTGCCGCACGTGCTCGTCGTCATGGTCCGCCCATCGCTCGACCAAATCTCGCACGGTCATGCTTCCTCGCACCTCGTGACGGCCCGGGCGCTCCCATTGCTCCGGCGTGAGCCGCTGCAGCAGGTTCAGACTTGCCTGCCGTTGCAACATGAAATCCGCAAGCAGGCTCTCCTTCTTGTCATGGCTGGTGTTGCGGTTGGTGGCCCACGCCTGCTCATCGAAATCGGGTAGCAGCGGGTCGTCCTCGACCAGCATCCGCACCAGCCGCATCCGCATCACCATCGACTCGTCATCCCGCAGGTGAGCCAGGATCTGTCGCGCCGACCACTCGCCTGCTTCGGCGGCATCCAGCTCCTGGTCGCGGAGTTCCGCCGTCAGGTGCGCCATGGTTCGCGGCGTTGTATCCAGTCGCCTCAGCAGTTCGTCCATGCGCCCATTGTAGCCACACATAAGCAGCCCGTTGGTCCGCGTCTCATCACACACTGCAAGACCGGCCGCTTGTCCCGGGCTATGATCCCGCCCATGTCAGAGCCAACCCAAACCTCCATCCGGGTCAACGGCGTCGAGCTCAGCGTCTTCGAATGGCCCGGCGACGGCCCGCCCATCTTCTTCGCCCACGCCACCGGCTTCCATGCGCGCTGCTGGGATGCCGTCGTCCGCGAGCTCCCAGGCCGCCACTGCATCGCTGTCGACATGCGCGGCCACGGCCGCAGCGACAAGCCCCCCGGCGAATACCGGTGGCACCAGTTCGGCGAAGATGTCGCCGCCCTGGGCCGAGAACTGGGTATCACCGGCGCAATCGGCGTCGGCCATTCGATGGGCGGCCACTCGGTCACGTTGGCAGCGGCCCGTGAACCCGGCCTCTTCTCCGGGCTCGTGCTGGTGGACCCCGTCATCCTCCCGCGCTCCGCCTATACCGCCGCACCGCCTGCCGGGGAGCACTTCGCCGCGCGTCGCCGCAACGAGTGGGACTCCCCAAATGCCATGTTCGAACGCTTCCAATCGCGTGCGCCGTACTCCGCCTGGCGCGAAGATGTCCTCCGCGACTACTGCAACTATGGACTCCTTCCAAACCCGAACGGCGAAGGCTACGTGCTCGCCTGCCCGCCCAAAATCGAGGCAGCCATCTATGGAATGAGCGCGGGCGGCGACATCTACGACGATATCGAAAGCCTCGACATCCCAGTCCGGATACTCCGGGCGAAGCCTCGAAGCGAATCCTCAGCGAACGATATGAGCACGTCGCCCACCAACCCCAACCTTGTCGAACACTTCAAGAACGCTGTTGACCTTCCGCACCCCGAGCTCACGCACTTCATCCCCATGGAAGCGCCCGGCATCGTCGCTGCCGAGGTCACCAACCTGGAGGCCGCATTGCAAACGTAAGTACCGCGTGAAGGCCACTGGAACCGCAGTGCCCTCATTGCCGTCTTGGGAGACAAAGACACTCGGGAGGGATAACCATGACGGCATTCCAGGGGAACCGAAAGCTCCTCGGAGGCGCCTTCTTCGGCGTGATTGTGGCTGCGCTCGCGGTCGTCGGCGCAGTCAGTGCCTTCGAAAGCGATGGCGATGAACCGGTCGACGACGGGCCCGTGAACGGTGACGCCCACCCTGGACAGTCTACCGCCGACTATGACGGCTTCCACGATGCCCAGCTTGACCTGGCTGGCCGCCTCGATGTCGCCCCCCTCGAAATCACTCTCCGCGACGTCCGCACCGCCGGCTTCGATGGCTGCATCGGTGTGGTAACGGGGGATGCTTGCCCTGAAGTCTTCGTGCCAGCATTCATCCTCAACTTCGAAGCGCAGCGCGAGACCTATCGCTACCACATCGGCAACGGCCAAATCATCGCCACGGACTTCGTCGACGGCAACGTAAGCGACGGCACGCCGATCGAAGACGAGCAGCTCAAGCCCGACACCAATGCCTATCTCGCCGCCTATACTCGTGGCGACCTGGCGCTCCGCCTCGGTTCCGACGCTGGGGACATCACCATCGAAGTGCTCCACCCTTACACCTTCAGTGACCAGTGCCTCGACTTCGTCTACGACGACGGCCGTGCCTGTGCCCAGGCAACCGCGGACGGCGCGGTTGTGAAGCTCGGCCACGACGGCGACACCTATCGCTATCACGTGAGCGGCTACAAAGTCCTGCCCGTCAGCTTCGAAGACGGTCACACCTTCGACCTGGATTCCGACATCGCTGGTCTCCAGCGCGATATGCGCGAGGACCTGGCCGACCGCCTCGACGTCGGAACTGACGCCGTCTCCGTCGTCGCCCACGGCCTGGTCACCTGGCCCGACGGCTGCCTCGGTGTGCAGGAAGAGGGCGTCGCCTGCACGCAGGCCCTGGTCGATGGTTTCCGCGCCGAGCTCAAAGTCGCCGGCGAGGACACTGCCTACGCCTACCACGGCGCCGGCATCGACTTCATCCCCGTCGCCTTCCTCGATCCCGACGCCGTCGAAATCGAGTTGCCGGTCTACGGCGACGCGCAGTAGCAGGGGACACCTCCTTCTTCCCGGGCGGCGCCGCGTCAGCGGCCCCGCCACTCGCTGCCACCGCCCCGCTCACCGTAAGCGCCTGAAAAAACTGCATTGGCATTCCCCTGCCGCAAAGCGCCAATCCCGGGTACGGTGTCCGAATGGCTGAAGAGCGCGAATCCCCCGATGCTGCCCGCTATGGAAACCCCAGCTTTGTCTGGCGTTCTGGTCAGGAACGACGCCTCGACTTCATCGAACGCTATACTCCGTTGAAAGGCCGCCTCGTCCTCGACCTTGGCTGCGGCATCGGCGAATACGTCCGCGCGTTTACCCGGCGAGGCGCGACCGCTTTTGGCTGCGACATCGTCCAGGACCGGCTCGTCACCGCCCACGAGCGCGACGAAGAGAACGCCGGTGGTTACATGCTCGCCAGCGGTGCCGAGCTTCCCTTTCCGGACGGCTCGCTCGAGGTGATTATCCTCAACGAGGTCATCGAACACGTCGAAGACGACCGCGCGCAGATGGAGGAGATTGCGCGCGTCCTTGCGCCCGGTGGCTATTGCATTCTCTATGCCCCCAACCGCCTCTACCCCTTCGAAACGCACGGGATCTACGTGGGGAACCGTTACATCTTCGGCAACATTCCCTTCATCAACTGGCTGCCGAAACGCCTCCGCGACAAGCTCGTGCCGCATGCCCGCGTCTACGAACACGGCGACTGGAAGCGCCTGATCCGCGGTTTGCCCCTCCGCATCGTCGCGCATACCTACGTCTATCCTGGCTTCGACAACATCGAATCCCGCTCACGGCGTCTCGCCGGATTCCTCCGGCGCGTCTGTTATTGGGCCGAGAACAATCCCCTCCGCCGCTTCGGCCTCTCGCACCTGGTCGTCATCCAGCCCGACCCGCTTCGTCACTCCCGGTAACATAACGCCCCGACGCGGCCTGTTGCCGGGGCGGCGTGTATCCTTCATTCCATGCGCATTGGCCTCATCTCCGACACCCACGTCCCTGAGGCGCAGGTACAGCTCTGGCCCCAGGTCTTCGACGTCTTCCAGGGCGTCGACGCGATCCTCCACGGCGGCGACATCCACGACCTGGTCGTCATTGACCAGCTCGCCGAAATTGCCCCCACCTGGGCCGCCCGCGGCAACGGCGAAGATGGCTCCGGCGGCCGGCCCATCCAGCCCGACCACCCTGCCCTTCGCGAAGCCTGGCTGCTCGAATTCGGCGGGCTCAAAGTCGGCCTCACGCACGACGTCCCCATCCCCGAATACCCGCCACACATGACGCTCGAACGCGCAATGATGCGCTATTTCGGCACCACCGACCTCGATGTGCTCATCTATGGCGACACCCACGTCGAAGCCATCGACACCATCGGCAAGACCCTCTGCGTGAACCCCGGTTCGCCCACCTTCCCGCACAACTACAACACCATGCTCGGCACCATTGGCTTCCTCGACATCGCCGACGGCAAACCCGAAGCATCCATCTGGCAGCTCACCGAAGACGGCATCGCCCCCTTCGACTGGTCGCGCTGGAAGCGCCCCTGGTGAACAGGGCGCCGGGGAACCATCCCCGCAGCCTTACTCCCCGGCGCGGGCGCCCTCGCCCTTTGCCGCTGCATGTGGCGCCTCTCGCGTCACGCGTGGCCGAAGCCGGGGCCATCCCACCGCGCCGATCTCGCGCCGCTCGAAGCTCCAAACCGCCGCGGCGACAAACGCCAGCGCGAAGCCCAGCAGCAGTGCTGATTCCAGCACCTGCAGGCCATCGAGAATAGTCGCCGGGTAGTCCGCCCATCCGAACGGCTGTGCGTGCTCCAGGAACGAGAGCCCGTCCACCAGGGACGCCGCAATGTTGCTGAAGTACGCGATCACGATCAGCGCCGTCACCGTAATCGCCGCCGACATCCGTCCCGGGAACAGCGCGCTCCCCAGGATCGAAAGCCCCAGGAAGAACCAGCTAATCAGCAGCATCACCACGGTGGCTTCGAACAGCGGTAGATACCCCAGGTCGAAATCCGCGATCATAAGCCGCCCGGCCACGAGCCCCGCGTACGAAACAGCGCAAATGATCGCGATGCTCGCCGCCAGCCCGACCGTTTTCCGCAGGATCAGCGCGCGTCGCGTCACGGGCTCTGCCAGTAGCAGCTCCAGGGTCCCGTTCCCCTCTTCCGATGCAATGCTCGCCGTCCCGGCGATCACGGCGATGGCGATGACCAGCAACGGGAACCAGCCAAAGTACTCCGCCGCGATAAAGCCCGCCGGCTCCGCGAACGCGACCTCCCCGAACAGGGCATCGTAGATATCCGGCAGCTCAATCTCGGCGAACTGGTCCGCAAACTGCGGGTACAACGCAATGATCAGCATCGCCACCAGGAAGCCAGCAATGCTCATGCCGATAGTCATGCCGCGCTGGTCCCGCAGCGTCTTTCGCACGAGCCCGTCACCGCTCATGACGAACGCTCCCGTTCGTAGAAGCGCATCAACAGCTCTTCCAGGCTCGGCTGCTCACTCACCAGGTCGACGACGCGGTGCTGCGATAGCGCCTTCAATACCGGGTCAACCTCCCCCTGTACCTCCAGCTCCACCAGGTCACGCTCGCGCCGCAGCTCACGAACCCCGTCGAACGTGAACGTACCGTCCGGCGGTACCTCATCTGCGAACCGGGCGATGAGATGCCGCACCGCCCGCGTCTTCATCTCCGCAACACCTTCCAGTGCCACCAGTTTTCCCTGCCGGAGGATCGCCACGCGCTCACAGACCATTTCTACCTCGCTCATCACATGCGACGAAAAGAAGACCGTGACGCCCCGCGCCGCCTGCTCGCGCAGCAGGGTCCACAGCTCGTGTTGAATGAGCGGGTCGAGTCCACTGCTCGGCTCGTCGAGCATGAGCACATCGGGCGACCCCATCAGCGCGAGCACGATACCGAGCTTCTGCCGGTTCCCTTTCGAATACGTGCCGGATTTCACGTCCAGCCGGAGCTGCAACCGTTCGGCAAGCTCCAGTGCGCCACTCTCTGCAGCGGAGTACCCGCGCATCTCACAGAAGAATGCGATGGTCTCCCGTCCGGTCAGCGCCGGGTAGACGCGGATATCGCCTGGCAGGTATCCGACGCGCCGACGGACCTCCATCGAGTCCGCCTGGCAGTCAAAGCCCATCACCCTGGCGTACCCGTACGTTGGCCGGATGAAATCAAGCATCAGGCGGATTGCCGTGCTCTTGCCCGCCCCGTTCGGGCCGAGAAACCCGAAGATCTCGCCCTGTTCCACGGTCATGTCCAGGTTGTCGAGAGCCCGGAGTTTGCCAAAGTCGCGCGTCAGCGCGTGTGTTTCGATTGCCGGCGGCATATCCGTTACTTTAGGTGATTCCGAAATCACACGTTGCCCGCCGCATTCCCCGGCGTCTCGTTCCCCGCGGGCCATTGCCGCCGCCAGAGATAGCAGAGCGCCCCGGCGGCCACGCCCACGTTGAGCGATTCCACTCGCGGGTCCATCGGCAGCGTCACATGGAAGTCGCTCTTCTGCGACAAAAGGTGGCTCACCCCTTCCGCTTCGCCACCAAGAACGAGCGCGGTCTTCTCGGGCCAGTCAAACGTCGTCGCATCGTGCGAATCCTCGGCCTGGTCCGCCGCGACCACCCAGAAGCCGCCCGACTGGAGCAGGTCCACAGCTTGCGCCAGGTTGCGCGGGGCCGTCACCGGCGCCGCGAAGCTCAACCCCGCGCTCGCCCGGTGCACGCCCGGTGTCAGCGTCGCCCCGCGCCTGCGCGGCAACACGACACCTGCCACGCCAACCGCGACAGCCGTCCGCAGCACAGCCCCCAGGTTTTGCGGGTCGGTCACCCCGTCGAGCAACAGCACCAGCGATGGCCCGTCCGCATCTTCCGCGATACGCCGGAGGTCCGCCTCGGGCAGAGCCCGCAGCCGTACCAGCACGCCCTGGTGGACACCGCCGCCCGTGAGCTCGTCCAGCCGCTCCTGCGGCACAGCTTCTGTCGCGATCCCGGCGGCGCTAGCCTTCGTGGCAACCTCCACGACGCGTTCGTTTCGTGTCCCTTCCAGGTAGAGCAGCGACCGGGCAACCCCCGCATCGATCGCTGCATCGCACGCGTTGATGCCAAACGCCAGGTCATCGGGCGTTGCGTTCGGCTTTGGCCGGGGACGTTTCCCCTGCCGGCGCTGCGCATCGTCCTGTTTCCGGCTGTCGTTTTCGCGGCGTGGTTTGCGTGGCTGCGACATCTATCCCCGCTCTTAATGTGCCCCTTCCGCCAAAATACCGTCATTCGTACACTCTGCGGAGACCCTCAGCCCCCGGAGTTCCCATGGCACGCCACCCAACCCTGGTTCTTGGCGTCTGCCTCTGTCTGGTTGTCCTCGTTGCCTGCAGCAACGACGACGACGGCAACGCAAACATCGCTGGCAGCGAGGCCGATACCCCCACACCCCGTGACTACGACGCCGAACACGCCCCCAACCTGGAAGAACCCGCCAGTCGCTATACCATCCTCCAGCCCGACCTCGACGGCAACTTCATCACCGATGTCGGCGGTACCTTCTCGCTCAATGCCGAAGACTATGCGGTAGCCAGCGTCTTCCCCGACCAGCGTCAGGGATACGAGCTCCTCAACGAATGGGGATACATCGAAGGCTACGAGACCGGCTACGTCCCCGAAGGCCGTGAACGCGCCGTGCTCAACGGCGCCTACTACTTTGCCGTTGAATCGCACCTCTTCGAGGACAAGGACGGTGCCCGGGCCGCCTACGAGTACATCCTCGAACGGCTCGACGAATCCGTCTCCGAGCCCACGGACCTCTCGTTCGAGCTCGGCAACGAGTCCAGCGCATGGACCGCGCCCGGTGGCCGTATCCCGGGCAGCTCGTCGGATTCCGTCCACCACCGCGTGATCTTCCGCCGCGGAAACCTCGTTGCCATGGTCGCCACCTGGGGTGCCGAAGCCCTCATGCGCGCCGAGCCAGCACATCAGCTCGCGCTCATCGTCGACCAAAAGGCGACCGGCCGGCGGGACAGCATGGAGCCCACGCCCATCGCAGACCAGGATGACGGCGACGATGGCGACGAACAGTCCGGCGCAGGGGGCACCTAGGCGGTGCGGCCCGGTCGTTGCCTCCTGGGTGTTTGCGTACTTGTCATGTCCATAGCCGCCGCATGTTCGAACGATACCGACGATCGCTCTCCCCTCGTCGACCCTCCCGCCAGCCGCTTTGCCCCGGGCGGCGCCGAACTCCCCGCCTGGCTTGAACCACATCCCACCGAAACCTTCGAAGTGTCGAGCGAGGTGTTTGGTTACCTCGGCCCCTTCGCTGACCCCGCACAGGGCGAGGCCTTCGCACGCGAACAGGGATACCAGGATGGCTACCGCGCCCAGTTCCACCCGGATGGCCAGCTCGCCGGCGTTGCCAGCGGTGACCAGTTCTACCTCACCGTCGAAACCTACCTGCTCGCCTCCGACGAATCTGCAGAGACCGTCTATGCGCTTTTCGAAGACCGGTACGGCGAGACTGAAGGCTCCCAGGGCGCAAGCGCGGATCAGCTCGGGAACCGCTCCTCCGCCTGGCAATTCGCTGAAGGTACGGTCGGCGACACGGAAATCGAAGCGACCTATTACGGGTTCATCTTTCAACGCGGTAACATTGTTGGCGTGGTACAAATCTATGGGGCTGCCGACGGCATCAGCGCGGGTACGGCGCGAGATGTTGCTCTGATCATGGACGAACGCATCCTGGGCGAGCGCGATGCCGTACCCCCCACACCGGCCGGTAGCGATACGCCTGGCGGTGGGG
>SKSF01000074.1 GCA_007118095.1 Dehalococcoidia bacterium | reverse complement strand
GCGCGCTGGTGAGGGTTTTCGCCGTAGCGGAGTGTCTGTCCAAGCTCCATGGGGAGGCTGACCTCCGGCCGGTCGCCTTCGCCTTCCCAGAGCCATTCAGCGACCACGGCGTCGTAGTTCGCGACGTGCTGGAAGGCTTTCCAGGCAAGGTGGCGGCGAAACGCATGGTCGACGCCACCGCCCTGGAGACGGCGGAGGATCTCGTCGTAGTCGCCCGGGTCGACCACGACCAGAACGTCCCGGTGGTTCTTGGCGGCGGCGCGGAGGAGGGTGGGGCCGCCGATGTCGATGTTCTCGATAGCGTCTTCGAAGCTGACGCCATCGCGGGTGACGGTCTCGACAAAGGGGTAGAGGTTGCAGACGACCAGGTCGATATGGCCGATGCCGTGCTGAGACAGGGCTTCGGTATGGGGGGCGAGATCGCGGCGGGCGAGGATGCCGCCATGGATGACGGGGTGGAGCGTTTTGACGCGGCCATCGAGCATCTCGGGGAATCCGGTGACGTCGGAAACTTCGCGTACGGGGACGCCCGCCTGGTCGATGGTGCGATGGGTGCCGCCGGTCGAGACGAGCTCCCAGCCGAGGCCGGTGAGCCCCCGGGCGAAATCTTCGATGCGGGTCTTGTCGTAGACGCCAAGCAAAGCGCGCATGCTGCCTCCTGTCCGCTGAGCGGTGGTGGTGTGAGCGATGCGCATGGCCCAGGCGGGCGACCATGGCCGCGAATTGGACTCCCCCGCGGTTCTCCGCGCGCGCCAGTCGTCCAATGGAAAGTGTATCAGGAACGGGAGGAAGTGGCGGTGGATTCGTGGCGTTCCCACGAGAAACGGGCGTGGAAGCGTTTGAGGGCCTTCAGGAGCGGGATGCCGACGGCAAGCAGGACGACGACGTTGACGACGCTCCGCATGAGGTCCCACCCGAAGCTGGTGACGAGGTAGAAGTTCCAGTACCGGCGGAGCGTTTCGACGAGGCCGAGGCCGGGCTCGTAGCTGATGTCAGGGCCGGAGACGAAGAACGGCCAGGCCCAGAGGTTTGTGATCGCGCCGAAAAGAAGGCCCCAGAGGAAGCCAAGCGAGAGAACGGCGCCGAGTTCGATGCGCAGTGGCGCACCTCGCAGGAGAGCGCCGACGGCGCCAGCAGACAGGCCCATCCAGCCTGCGGCGAAGACCTGGAACGGTAGCCATGGGCCGAACCCCGCAGTGACAAGCGCGGAAAGGAGGAACGACAGGGCGCCCAGCAGGAAGCCCATGCGTACACCGAAGACATAGCCGCCCAGGATGACCATGAAGAAGTAGAGGCTGGCGCCGGCAGGGAGCGTGATGGTGCGCATCACCGCGGCCAAGGCGGCCAGGACACCGAGCACCGCCAGGGATTTGCTGTTGAGCGAGCCTTCGGTCAGTTCGGAGACGACAAGGAGGAGGCAAAGGGCTGCAACGCCCGCCATGATGAGCGGGCCGTCGGCGCTGTGCGCGAACCAGTCGTGGCCGGGCCGGGTGACGCCGCTGAAGAGGAAGGGATAGATGTAGGCGGCGACGCCCAGGAGGTTGAGCAGCACAAACGACACGGACGACAGCCTGGAGCCGCCCGCCACGGCATTCGGGGCAGTTGATGTCCTAGCCGCCATGGCGCTTCCTCCAGAGGAGGCCGCCGCCGATCGCGAAGACCAGGGCCGTGGCGGTTGCGCCGAAGGCGGCCAAGGAAGCGGTGGACATGCCGTCGCTGCTGTCGCCGGCGTCGTTGACGGGAGCACCGGTGGGCGTGGGCGTCTCGCCCGCGGGCACGGTGGTGACGGGCGCCGGGGTTTCGCCGGATTCCGCCGACGCATCCGAACTTGCAGCGCAGACGTCGTTGACTGTGACATCGGGTGGCGGTTCGGCGTGTCCAGATTGGCCTTCGCCCCAGCGCCAGCCATGGAGAGTTCTCGGTTCGAGTTCCTGCATGGTGTAGCCCCGGGCCGAGTACTGCCAGGCACTGCTGTCCGCGTCGCGGGTGAAAAACGCCCAGTATGTGCAGTCTTCGCCGCCCGTCGGGCATTCGCAGAGGCAAGAGGTCATGCCGTCGGCGTCGTGGCAACCGGTGCCGCCGATCGCACAGACCAGGCCGGAGAAGTCTTCGACGCTGTACCCGGCGCGGTCGAGGGCCTCGTCGCCGGAGATGCCGTCGCCGACGTCCAGGCAGTGCTGGCCGACGTTGCCGTCGCCATGGTCAACCACGATGGCGGCGTTACCTTCCTCCTCGTGCTCGTCTGCCGTCGCTGTGAGGGCGGGCAGGACGAGGGCGAACAGCGTGGCGCAGGTAGCCGCGACCAGCCTGGCGTTCATCAGCGATGCACCTCGCCGGGAAGGATGGCGCCCGGGACCACGTGTGCAGTGCGCGTGGGCATGGGGCCGCCGTGGCCGAGGGCTTCGCGGACGGGGAGGTCGAACTCGATTGCGCCGTCGCGAAGGCCTACGACACGAGTCGCGAAGGCCGCCGCGGATTCGATGTCGTGTGTCGAGACGATGGCCGCCCCCCCGGACGCGGCATGGTCTCGGAGGGCGCGGGAGAGCCAAGCCTTTGCGGGCGCGTCGGCGCCGCGCGTCGGCTCGTCAAGCATCCAGACCGGGGGGGCGTGGGCAAGCATGGTCGCGATGGCGGCGCGTTGCTGCTGCCCGACACTGAGGTCGCGGGGGTCGCGCCGGGCAAGACCGCTGATGCCCCACCGCTCGAGGACATCGCCGGCACGGGAGACGGGAACGCCGCGCAGATGCAGGCTTTCGCGGACCTCGTCGAGGACGGTGTCGCGGTAGAGTGCAAACGAGGGATCCTGCGGGACGAGTGCGGCGTGCGCTGTGCGAGCAGCGACGCCGGCGCCGGACTCAACGCCAGGCGATTCGACCTCGCCCGCCGCAGGGGAAACGACACCGGCGACGGCGCGGAGGAGGCTGCTCTTGCCGCTGCCGTTGGGGCCGACCAGGGCGACGATTTCGCCCTGGCGGAGGGAGAGGCTGACGCCGTCGAGTGCGGTGACGTCGCCGTAGCTCACCGTAAGGTCACGGACGTGCAGGAGGGGGTCCCCAGGCGAGGGCGGGCCGGGACAGGGCTCGACGCGGACGGGTATGCCGGACAGCGCACGCCGGGCGTCGTCGACCGTGCGGGGGACGGTGCCGAGGCCGAGCTGTTTCGCCAGGAGCGCGAAGGGAGGCGCGAGCCCGGGGACGGTATCGAGCGCCCAGTCGCCAGTTGCAGCGACGCGACCATCCGCAATGGCAACGATGTCATCGGCGTGGGGGAGGAGGCGGTCTAGGCGATGTTCGGCGACAGCGATGGTCATGCCCGTACGGGCCAGGGCTTCGAGCGCAACGAGGACGGATTCGGCGCCAGCGGGATCGAGCTGGGAGGTGGGTTCGTCGAGCACGAGGAGAGCCGGTTCAAGGGCGAGGACGGAGGCGATAGCGACTCGCTGGCGTTCGCCGCCAGACAGGCTGGACAGGGAGCGGTTGCGGAGATGTTGAATGCCCATGAGGTCGAGCAGGTAGTCGCAGCGCCGAAGCATTTCGTCGCGGGGTACGCCCTGCTGCTCCATGCCGAAGGCGATCTCTTCTTCGACGGAAGCGGCGATTGCCTGCGCTTCAGGGTCCTGGAAGACCATGCCGGTGACGGTGGCCATGCGCCGTGCCGTGGTGACGGCCGCATCGAAGCCGGCGACCGTGACGGTGCCGCTATACACGCCGCCATAAAACTGGGGGACGAGTCCGTTGAGCGAGCGGAGGAGGGTGGACTTGCCACCAGCGGACGGTCCGCAGACGAGGGTGAGCCTTCCGGGTTCGAACGACAGGTTGATGTCGTCCAATGCTGGCGCCGTGCTGGAGGGGTAGCGGTAGGTCAGTGCCGAGATGGTGGCAGTCACCGGTGCGTCGCCTCGCCTGTGGTACGGATAGGGATGGCCGACCTATCTTCAGCAGGAGGCTGACGCAAGAGCGACGGGAGAGGCCAGAGGACCAGCAACATGAGCGCCATGCCGGCCACTTCGAGCGATGGACTCGGGAGGCCTGCGAAGGGGTTGTAGGTGAGGTCGGTCCAGCCGGTTGCACGCGCGGAAAGGGCCGCCCCGATGACGGTGAGCGCAGCGGCTATCCCGGCGATATCGAGCGGCGCCAGTGACTCGGCGCGCATTTTGGTTGTGTGGCGGGCACGGGACGTTGCGACGCCCCAGTAGACGAGCGTGCCCATCGCGGCAGCCGCAAGTGCGGCGGCAAGAGCGGTGAGCGCATCGGCGTAGAGCCAGACCCAGCCTGCGACCAGCGCCAGGGGCGCCGCTGCGAAACCAGCAAGGCGCGCGCGGAGTGGCATGGGTGGGGGTGCGGCATATCCACGGGCTTCTATGGCCTCGGCGAGCCGGAAGGCTCGTTCGAGCCCGCCGATGACGGCGGGGGCCAGCAGGGAGGGAATGTGGCGGATGCCAGCGCCGCCGCCGCGCAACTGTCTCATTTCGCGGAGGCGGCGGAAGTCGGCGATGGTGGACGGCAGGAGCGTGAGCCCGACCGTAAGGACGAGCCCGGCATGGAAGAGTGCTGCGGGACCGAGCCGGAGAACGCGGTGGGGGCTGACCGCACCGTTGAAGATGGCGAATCCAAGGAAGACGCAGAGGATTGCGAGGCCGCGTGTGAGCGCGGCGGTCATGTTTTCGGCGGTAACGGGGCCGCCGAGGCTGAGGCCGCCGAGCCATGACGGCAGGCCGGGACCCGGCATGGTGAACAGCACGCGGTCACCGGCCCCGCCGTTGATGGTGGCAATGAGCGCGGAGAAGCCCAGGAGCAGGAATCCTCCGATGAACAGGACGCGGAACCCGAGTGCGCCGGTCGCGGAGCGGGGCGCGAAGGCCGCAACGACCAGGATGGAGAGCAGCAGGAGGCACAGGTAGAGCGGGTTGGTAGTGACGAGGGCGATCGTCATCACCATGAGCACCCACGCAACCCATGCCCCTGCGTGCATGTGCTAGCCGTCCTGACGGACGCGTGTAGCAACGTACATTCCGGCGCCCGACACCATGAGCGCGGCGGCGAGGATGAACAGGGGCGAGCCGTTCCCACCGGTTGTTGCCTGGCCGGTGCCTGCTGCCGGGGCTTCCGGCCGGGCGTCATCGACGGCGGCTGCATCATCGGCGGGAGCGGGTTCGACCTCGGTTTCGATCTCGGTCACTGGTGCTTCGCAGAAGGTGCGGCCGGCAAGCGCGGGCACTGCCTGGTTCGTCGCGAACGCCGGGTCGAAGCCGGGGAAGGAACCGTTGTCCTGCTGGGCGCCGGTGATGTAGGCCCACGGGGTTGCGCCGTCGATCGCCCAGTCGTCGCCGTCAGGGTCTTCGCCGAGGGTGAGCAGGGCCTGGATGACCAGGGCGGTGGAGTTGGCGTTGGACTCGTCGCCCTCGGCGCCCCAGCCACCGTCAGCGTGCTGCGCCTCGTGGAAGAAGCCGAGCGCAGACTGGACGGCATCGTCGCCAGCGTCCATGCCACCTTCGACAAGTGCCTGGACAGCCAGGGCTGTCGTGTCCGGATCACCGGCGTCTTCGAAGCCCCATCCGCCGTCTTCGAGCTGGCGTTCTGCAAGGTACCCCAGGGCGGAGTCGTCGACCTCGTTGCCGGTGCAGACGAGGCCAAGCACCGCGAGGCTCTGGCTGAAGGCGTCCTCGGCGAATGCCCCGGAGCCGGCGTCGTGGAAGGATTCGAGCGTGTCGACGAAGTCGGTGCCGTCAACGTCAGCGGGGTCGAGGTCGAGTGCGTCGGCGGCGAGAGCAGCCTTGGCGGCGCTACCCGGGTCTCCGGTTACTTCGTCGACGTTGGCGCGGAGGAAGTCGGCGGGGGAGTTGTCCGCAGTGGTGACGGTGTTGGGATCGACACCGGCGGAACGAATTGCGAGGACGGCGTCGAAGGTCTGGCCGGGGCCAAAGCCGCCGAATCCGCCGTCGTCTTCCTGGGTCTGCTGGATAAATTCGACGCCGTCCAGGGCGGCTTCGCGGTCGCTGGCTGCGGCGGCCAGAGTGATGCTGAGTGCCGCGATGGCGGCAACAGCACCCAAAACGGTAAGGCGAGTCATGGGAGTCCCTTTCTGCAAGCAATCGTGGGAGATGCCGCAGGCCGCATCGCGCGGTCCCGCGGCCAGGTTCGGTTTGCAGGAAAAAAGGGACGGGTCAGGTGTGAGGATCGACCATGGCGTCCGACTCCTTTCGCGCGAAGGATCTTCGGTACAGCATCCAGGCGGGTTTTCTGGCTTGGCCGCGGGTGTGCGGCCATACAGTTGCGGGACAGCGCCGGCCTCTCACCGGACTTGCCCCCTTTACCCCCTTGCGGGGTCCTGGACGCGGGACTGAGGCAGGGGTTAAGCGTGCCCCCGGGGGTTCGCGGCGTCAAGCTCGCGGGCGCTGGCGGCCACCTTGATAAGGTACTTGTCAAGTTCTATGCTTGTGTAAGCACGAAAGAGAGTGACGTCAATGGACTTGAACCGTTACACGGAGAAAGGCCAGGAAGCGATCGTTCACGCAAAGGAACTCGCGGAGGCCTACCCGCACCAGGAGCTCACACCAGAACACCTGATGGTGACGCTGGCGGAGCAAGAGGACGGGGTCGTTCCGCGATTGCTGAAGCGTGCCGGGGTGGACGCGCATGCGTTCGCCGCGGGGATCCGGTCGATCCTGGACCAGAAACCGAAGCTCGGGCAGACGGCGCAGGTGTACCTGAGCAAGCAGCTGGATGCTGTGTTCAAGGGCGCCGAATCGGAAGCCGAGCACCTGAAAGATGATTATGTTTCCACAGAGCACCTCTTCCTCGCCTGTGTCGACAACGCCGAGGGAGAGACTCAGCGCCTTCTGCAATCGCGGGGGCTAACCCACGATTCGGTGCTGCAAGCGATGGTGGAATTGCGAGGGAATCAGCGAGTGACCGACCAGAACCCGGAAGCCAAGTACGAAGCGTTGGAGAAATACGGCCGCGACCTGACACAGGAAGCCGAGCAGAACAAGCTCGACCCGGTGATCGGCCGTGACGAAGAAATCCGGCGCACGATCGAGGTGTTGTCGCGGCGCACCAAGAATAACCCGGTGCTGATTGGCCCGCCCGGTGTTGGGAAGACTGCCATCGTGGAAGGCATCGCGCAGCGCATCGTGCGCGGCGACGTGCCCGAGGGGCTGAAGGAGAAGCGGCTCGTGGGGCTGGACCTCGGCGCGCTGGTCGCGGGCGCGAAGTACCGCGGCGAGTTCGAGGACCGCCTGAAGTCGGTACTGAAGGAGGTCCAGGAGGCCGAGGGTCAGATCATCCTGTTCATCGACGAGCTGCACACGGTCGTCGGCGCGGGCGCCGCGGAAGGCGCGATGGACGCCAGCAACATGCTGAAGCCGATGCTCGCGCGCGGAGAGCTGCACTGCATCGGCGCGACTACGCTCGACGAGTACCGGAAGCACATCGAGAAGGACGCGGCGCTTGAGCGGCGGTTCCAGCCCGTGCAGGTCGGAGAACCGACGGTGGAGGATACGATTTCGATCCTCCGCGGGTTGCGGGAGCGGTACGAGGTGCACCACGGCGTCCAGTTCAAGGACGCGGCGATGGTCTCGGCGGCCGTGCTTTCGAACCGGTACCTGACGGACCGGTTCCTGCCGGACAAGGCAATCGACCTGATCGACGAGGCGGCGGCACACATCCGCACCGAGATCGACAGCCTCCCGGTTGAGCTCGACGACGTGGAGCGGCGCATCCTGCAGCTCGAAGTTGAGCGGGAGGCCCTCCGGAAGGAGGAGGACCCGGGTTCGAAGGACCGGCTGGAGCGCCTGGAGCGTGAGCTCGCCGACCTGAAGGAAGAACAGTCGAAGCTGCGAGCGCAGTGGGAAGACGAAAAGCGCCGCATCCAAGACACGCGGGGCATCAAAGAGGAAATCGAGGACGTGCACCGGCGCATCGAGCAGGCGGAGCGGCAGGCCGACTACGAAACCGTGGCGCGGCTGCGCTACGCGACGCTGGCCGAGCTCAACGATCGCCTCCAGCAGGCCGAGGACGCGTCGGCCGAGCGTGAAGCGAGCCGCCTGATCAAGGAACAGGTGGACGAGGATGATATCGCCGAGGTGGTCTCGCGCTGGACGGGTATCCCGGTTGCCCGCCTGATGGAGGGCGAGACCGAGAAGCTGATCCGGATGGAGCAGGTTCTGCACAACCGCGTTGTCGGGCAGGACGAGGCGGTAACCGCCGTTTCCAACGCCATCCGCCGTTCACGCGCGGGGCTGCAAGACCCGAACCGGCCACTGGGTTCGTTCCTGTTCCTTGGCCCGACGGGTGTCGGGAAGACGGAGCTGGCGCGGACGCTCGCCGAGTTCCTGTTCGATGACGAGCGGGCGATGATCCGTGTGGACATGAGCGAGTACATGGAGAAGCACACGGTTGCGCGGCTCATCGGTGCACCGCCCGGATATGTCGGCTACGAAGAAGGCGGGCAGCTTACGGAAGCGGTGCGGCGGCGGCCGTACGCGGTCATCCTGCTCGACGAAATCGAGAAGGCCCACAACGATGTGTTCAACGTGCTGCTGCAGGTGCTCGACGACGGGCGACTAACGGACGGACAGGGCCGCACAGTGGACTTCCGCAACACGATCATGGTGATGACCAGTAACCTGGGCAGCCAGTTCATCATGGACCCGTCACTGACCGAGGAGGACCGGCGAGCCCGCGTGACGGAGGCGGTGCAGGGTTCGTTCCGGCCGGAGTTCCTCAACCGGGTCGATGAGCAAATCATCTTCCACCAGCTCAGCGAGGAGCACCTGAAGGCGATCGTGGACATCCAACTTCAGCAGCTCCTGGCGCGGCTGGAAGACCGGCGGATCGGCCTCGACATTACGGGGGCGGCGAAGCAGGCGCTGGCCGAGCGGGGCTGGGATCCACTCTATGGTGCCCGCCCGCTGAAGCGAACGATCCAGAAGGATTTGCTGGACCCGCTGGCGCTGAAGTTGCTCCACGGGGAGGTCCGGGAAGGCCACGAAGTGCGCATCGACTACGACGGGAACGCATTTACGTTCACGGAAGTTGCGACGGGCGAAGTCGTCGACGAGGCGGCCGCTTAAGCCTGCCGGGCGGATACAAAAGGGGCCCCGCGTCTTGCGGGGCCCCTTCTCTTGTGTCGCGGATCGCGACACCGGTTATTCGCGGCCCTGGTAGATGTTGATGATGCTGGAGAGCATCTCGATCGCCTGGTCACGGGGGCGCTGGAAGGTGTTCCGGCCAATGATGGAGCCATTTCCGCCGCCGTCGCGGATTGCACGGGCGTCGTCGTAGACGCTGGCCTCTTCCTTCGTGGTGCCGCCGGAGAAGACGACAATGCGCTTGCCGGCGAAGCTGGCCTGGATGACGTGTTCGACGCGCTTCGCGGTGGTGGAGCGATCGATACCGGCAGCGTCGTACGCTTTGCGGGCGTCTTCCTGTTCGATGTGGTCGGTGGGGAGCTTCACCTTGACGATGTGTGCACCCAGGAGGGCAGCCATATGGGCGCCATAGGCAACGACATCGAGAGCGGTTTCGCCATCCTTCGAGAGGGCGCCACCCCGGGGATAGGACCAGACGACCGCGGCGAGGCCGAGTGACTTGGCTTCGGAGATGACCTCGCGGGCCTCTTCCATCATGTCGTAGGCGGCGTCGGAGCCGGGGTAGATGGTGAGCCCGACGGCGGCGCAGCCGAGCCGGACGGCGTCCTCGACGGAGCCGGTGATGGCCTGGTCGGCGCCTTCTTTGTCGCGGTCGAGCGAGTTGGCGCTGTTGAGCTTGAGGATGAGGGGAATCTGGGGGGCGTAGGTATCGGCGATCGTTTCGATCATGCCGAGTGGGGTAGCGTAGGCGTTAAGGCCGGCGTCGAGCGCCAGCTGGGCATGATATGCGGGGTCATAGGCCGGGGGATTGGGGGCAAAGCTGCGTGCCGGGCCGTGTTCGAATCCCTGGTCGACGGGCAGGATGACAAGCTTGCCGGTGCCACCGAGCTTCCCGTTCATGAGGATACGGGCGAGGTTCGTCTTGGTGCCGGGATTATCACCTTCGTATGCGGAGAGGATCTTTCGTACGCGCTGCGTGGTCTTCATAAACAACTCCCTTATGCTCGCCGGGCGGTAGGGACCGCCGTGCAGAACGAGATGGGTGGATAGTGACCGAAAACGGCCCCGGTTTCCAATGATCCCACGCCGGGTGGATGATGACCATTGAGCAGGGGTCCGCGGATTGACGCCGCCGTCATGCCTCAGCAGACTCGCAGCACGTACGGGAGGAGGAAGCAACACCCGATGGCGGAACCAGTCAGCACGGACCTGGTCGATATCGAGGCGCTCGAGCGGTGGCTCGATAAACACGTCCCGGACAGCAGAGGCGACCTTTCGGTCGAGAAGCATGTGGCCGGGTTTTCGAACGAAACATTTTATGTAACGCGCGGTGCAGATCGCTGGGTAATGCGGCGGCCGCCGCGCGGGCCGCTCCTGCCAACGGCACATGATGTGCTGCGGGAATACCGGTTCATCTCGGCGCTGCACGGAAAAGCGCGGGTCCCGCGACCCATCGCGGCATGCGAAGACACCGACGTGATCGGCGCGCCCTTCTACCTGATGGAGCGGAAGGATGGCGTGGTGATCCGCGGCGAGATGCCAGCGGCATATGACACGCCGGAAGACAGGCGCCGGGTGGGCGAGGAGATCATCGAGGCACTGGCGGAAATGCACGGCGTTGACTGGGAGGTTGCGGGGCTGACCGGCAAGGCCGAAGGCTTCCTTGCGCGGCAGCTCAAGCGATGGCGCGGGCAGTGGGAGCAAACGCAGCCACGGACGCGGGAGCTGCCGGGGCTACAAGAGCTCACGGACTGGCTCGAAGCGAACATGCCACCGGAACAAACGCCGACTGTGGTGCACGGAGACTACAAGCTGGACAACGTGATGTACGCGCCGGACCAGCCCGAGCTCATCGCGATCTTCGACTGGGAGATGGCGACGATTGGCGACCCGCTGGCAGACCTGGGGTGGTTGATGTCGACCTGGGGCGACAACGGCGACCCGCCGCCACCTGACGGGGAGGCTGCTCCGCCACCGCTGACGTCGCAGGAAGGCTTCCCGACGCGGGAAGAGATGGCGAAACTGTACGAGGAACGGACGGGCCGTTCGATGCAGGACTTCCGGTTCTACCACGCGTTCGCGACCTATAAGCTGGCGGCGATCCTCGAAGGGCTGTACATGCACTACCTGGAGAAGACGGCTTCGAACCCGGAAAGTGCGCGGTTCGAGTACGAGGTGCCGACGCTGCTGGACCGTGCGCACCGGATCATCAAGGGAGAGACATAGATGGGCAAAAAACGCTGGGCACTCTCGGTGCCGCTGGACGGATTCACACTTTCGGAGCTCGGACCGATCGCACGCGACGCCGAAGCGATGGGTTACACGGATGCGTGGTCCTCGGAGGTGGACGCACTGGACGCGTTCAGCCCGCTGGCAGCGGTGGCGGGGCACACCAACATGCGGGTTGGCACGGCGATCGTGAACGTGTACACGCGGGGGCCTTCGACGATGGCGTCTTCGGCGGCCGGGATGAACGAGCTGGCGCCAGGGCGTTTCGTGATGGGCATTGGTGCGGGGTCACAGCCGATCATTGAGCAGTGGAACAACGGGAAGTTCCGTAAGCCTATGACGCGCGTCCGGGAAATGGCACTGTTCCTGCAGCAGGCGCTCGCTGGTGAACGTGTTGTGTTCGAAGGCGAGACGTTCAACGTGAATGGCTTCCGGATTTCGCGGCCACCGCAGGAACGCATCCCGATCCATGTCGCGGCGTTGCGGGAGGGGATGTTGCGGACAGCCGGGGAAGTGGCCGACGGGTGCGCGATCAACTGGCTTTCGGCGGAGGACGTGAAGAAATCGGTCGAAGTCATCCACCAGGGCGCGCGGAATGCCGGGCGCGACCCGGCGGACGTGGAGATTACAGCGCGGCTCTTCGTACTCGTGGACGAACCGAGTGAGGAAGCGGACACGTTCCTTCGCCGCCACATTAATGCGTACCTGAACGTGCCGGTCTACCGGGCGTTTCACGAGTGGCTGGGACGCACGGAGGCACTCCAGCCGATGTGGGATGCGTGGGCGAGCGGCGACCGGAAGCAAGCAGTGCGCGAAGTGCCGGAAGAGGTGATCAACGATCTGATCATCTGGGGTTCGCCGGAGGAGCGGCGGGCGCACGTGAAGCGGTACATGGATGCGGGCGTGGATACGGCGTTCCTGCAGTTCTTCACCGCCGAGCAGGACCCGGAGAAGAAGCGGGAGCGAATCCTGCAGGCGATCCGCGAGATGTCGCCTTCGGCGTATTAGGCGGGGCGTGACCGAGGAGAAAGAGGGCGCCCGTGCTGGCGCCCTCTTTCTGTATCAGGGGACGTGTTCGGCGACGAACTCGCGGAGGCGCTCTTCCGAGTTGATACCGGCCTCGCGCGCGATCTCCTCGCCGTGTTTGTCGAGGACGACAAACACGGGCTGATAGCGGATACCGAAGCTCCGGGCGATCTCGTCGCCGGGCGGCTCTTCGCGGTCATACGCGATGAGCTCGGCATCACCGTCGTACTCTTCGACCAGGTCCGCCCACACGGGGCGGAGCTTATTGCAGGTCGGTCACCATTCGGTTTCGAAGAACAGGATCTGCCGGGACTGCGCGGGCGGAGCGGCATCGTCCCCATCGGGTGGTGGCGGTGTGACGCCATTGCCGGGAGCCTGGTCCGAAGGGGAAGGGGACGCAGTTCCGTCGCCCGACGGAGCCTGTGATGCGTCGTCGCCACCGGCGCATGCCGCGAGCGTTGCGGCCAATATGGCAAAGATGGCGAGAAAAACAGCGGAGTAGCGAAGGCCCATCGTGCCTCCTTTCACGATCCATCTAACCACGCCCGCAGGCACGAGGGAGGAAAGCCCGCGTGTGAGCGCGCGCAAGGACGCTCATGAGGGAGCGTGGGAGACTGGGTTTTGCGATGCACAATGGGACACGACTGGTGCTTGTGATGGTCGGCGGCGCGGCGGCTACCGTGTTGCTGTTCCAGGTGATGAACCTCCTGGGGTATTAATCGTCTCCTTCCGGCGCACCGAGAAGGTCGGCCAGGTCATGGAAGGCCTGGCCGACCTGAGGGCCGGGCGCTTCGAGGAACAGGTTGCCATCGAGCTCACCCAGGCGGCCTTCGGCCACGGCATCGAGTTCATCCAACCCGCGCACCAGTTCAATCGCCGCGGGATGGCCAGGTGGCGGCGTGAGCGCGAGGATCCAATCCGGGCCGGCTGACCGGAGAAGCTCGGGCGGGGCATTGGAATAGGCGGAAGCAGCGAAGGGGCCGGCGTCGGGCTGACCGTGGAACGGGTTTTCGAG
>SKSF01000194.1 GCA_007118095.1 Dehalococcoidia bacterium | reverse complement strand
GGCAGCCCCGCCCAGGAAGTCCCCACCACCGTCCCCGGTGACCCGGACGCCTGCGAAGACCTGCGCATCGATAAACAGGGGACCGGCTGGGACGACGGCCGCGCCCTCTGGACTATCACCATCGACAACTCCGAGCAGATCATCCCCCATGACCTCACGCTCACTGACCCCGGCGCCATCGCCAGCGCCGATGAGCCCGCCTGCAACCTCGAAGAAGGCGACGCTGTCGAAGACATCGATTGTGTCATCGAGGCGGGCGCCGTGGTTGAGCTTCATGTCCACACCGAAGCCCCCCGCGCGGATAGCTGCGAACCAGGCACAACCACGAACACCGTGACCGCCGAAAGCTTCCCCTGGGAGCAGGACGAGCTCATCTTCCAGCTCGAATACTCCATCTTCGCCATCCAGCCCGTGCCTGGCACACCCGAACTTTGCCCGGCCGTCCTCACGGTCGAGAAATACATCGGCGAACCGCGCAACGCCGACGACCTGCTCGATGGCCCAATGCCCGGTGACACACCTGCCGACGGCTGGCAGATCGACCTCGTCTGCGGCGATACCATCTATAGCGGCACCACCGGCGCCGACAGCGACGGCACCATCGTCTTCGAACTCGATCCCGCGCCCGCTGGCGAATGCACCGTCTCCGAGGTAATGCAAGAGGGCTATAGCGGCATCGGCCACTACCTCGAAGATGATGGCCACGTCTCCGCTGGCGTCGAAACCACCAACATCCCGGTTGAACTCCACGGCGACGACGATGACCTGGTCATCTTCTTCAACAAGGAAGCCCCGGATGCACCGACGCCGACACCAACGACGCCGCCTGCCACGGAAACCCCGGTGACGGAGACCCCGGTGACCGAAACACCGGAGACAGAAACGCCGGTGACCGGGACACCCGAACCCACCGCTACGCCCGTCGATGACCCGGACGCCACGGTTACACCTGGCCCACCCGACACTGGCGCTGGCTTCTCCATGGATGGCGGGACCTTCGGCTTCATCTCCATCGTTGCGGCTGCCGTTGCCATCCTTGGCTCCCTCACGATGGTCGCTCTCGCCCGTCGCCGCCGTGCAGCCGGTTCCGTGTAGTCCGCGCCATCAGCCAGGGCACGTCGGCACAGGCAAAATGAAGGGGCGCCCAACCGGGCGCCCCTTTCGTCTCCCCTGCACGCGAGTCCGTCAGCCTGCGCTACGATGGATCCACCCTGGACCTCCACCCGCTGTCCCATTGTCTATAAGGAAGGAAGGTGTCCTGCGATGAAACTCCTCGACCGGATCCTCCGGCGGAAAAAGTCCCTGCCCGAACGCGGTGCCGAAGCTGCTCGCGACGCGGCCGAAAAAGCCCGCGAAGTGGCCGAAGCTGCCGTCGAAAAAGGCCAGGAAGGCGCCGAAAAACTGAAAGAAGCCGCCAACGAGCGCCTCGATCGCGGACGCTCGTCATCCGGCGAACGACAGGACGACGGCGAGGCTGGCTCCCGGTAGCCGATGCGCCCTCGCTAGGGCGCGTACCCGGTGCCGGGCAACTCGCACGCCTGGTCGATCTCGATCTCCTGTGCTACTGCCACGTTGCCGTAGGTCCCGCCACCCCACGAGTTCATCACCTGCGAATACACACCTGTGCCCCCGGCGACTGCGATCAGCAGGTTCCGTTCATCCCGTATAGCCCGCACCAGCGGTTCTTCGCCCCGGACCGGGTTGAGCGGCGCGAACGACTCCAGCGTCTCCCGTGGCGTCACCGCTTCCTCGCAAACCCGGGCGCGCAAGGACTCGCGCGTATACCCGAAGTCGGCGAGCAACTGGGCATGGTCCGGGTTGAGCACGACCAGCACATTCCCGGTCCCGAAATACGTGTTGTTTGAACCCGCGTTCGCGATGGATCGCCCGATCACCCGTACCAGCCGTTCGGCTGCCTCGGGGTCACCGCGGTTCGGCGACGCAACGACCGAGTGTGGGCTTTCGACACCTGCGACCACCACCGCGCTGTCCTCTGCAGCGAACCCGAATGTGGTGTGGAGCGGAGCGAACGGGCTCTCTTCCTCCGCCTCGGCGAAGCAACAGGCAATCTTTCCCGGCTGCCCGTGCAAAGCCATGTCAGTGACCCCGGGCCGCCCGCCACCGATGTTCATCAACACGAGCCGCAGCGCCCGCCCTATGGTGACATTGGGTCGATGGCCCGCCCCCAGCGCGCCCCACCCGGAAGCTATCCCGCCGCATATCTCCCGCGCCGGGCCGTTCACCACCACCACCGGCCCCAGTCCATGTGTCGTGCTCTGGATTTCGCCGATATCGAATTCGGGCCGGCTCACCGCCCGCACTGCGGCGATGACAACCGGGAACCAGTCTGGCTGGCACCCCGCCATGACCGCGTTCACTGCGACCTTTTCCACCGTCGCCGTCCCGTTCAATGGCCCCACAGTGCCCAGCACGGCATCCGGGTCGAGCCCACCGGTCGCGAGCATCATCCCTACACGCTCGGGCGTTGGCACCACCACCGGCAGCCCGTCGGTCCACCCGGACTCGAACAGTTCCTCCGCTGCCACCGCCTCGTCTTCCGCCTGGTAACGCGTTGCCTGCATCAGCCCCATCCTTCCCATGCTGCGACGATGTCCGGGACAGCCTTCCGCGCCGCTTCGAGAAGCTGTTCCGTTGTCGCCCCGGCAAGCGGATGCGGAAGCTTCACCCGCGGGATTCCCGTCATCCCGGCCGAGAATGCTACCTGGTGACCCTGTTCCCAGAACCGTTCGGTCACCAGCGCGATTGATGGGAGACCTCGTTGTGCAAGGAGTATGCCGTCACGCACGGTGCCGGACGTACAGCTCCCTCAATGACCCCACGCCGCGACGGAAACGTCGCACTGCTCGCCGATTTCGTCAGCAAGCTCGTCCCGGACCCGGGTCACGCCCGGTTTCTGGAAGTGGATAAAGGTGGCGCCTGGCAGCTTCTCCCGCAACGCTGTCTCGAGTTGCGCCATGAACGGGACCGCCCCCGGGAAGGAGTTGGCTAGCAATCCCACCCGCAGCCCCGCCGCCCGGGTGTCAGTCGCCAGAGCATAGGGCTCGTCCGCAAATGTCGCCTCCGACGACGGGTCCAGGTACGTGATGCTCATCGGTCCTCCGCGCCGGTATGTCCCGGCGGTTTCCGCCCAATCATACGCATGCGACCACCCGGGTTGGGGGAAACCCTATTCAGCGTTCTGACATCCCGGCGACACAACTTGGGATGTGATTTTGCACGGTGGATCGTCGCACGAAAGTTCCCCAACAGCTAAGCTTTTCCTTCACAGGAGCAGAGGATCCATGGACGTTGACGTGGAGCTGGTCGCAGCCGAAGTTGCGCGGCTACTGAGGGAAGCTACCCCTTCGACCGTTGTCATGGTGCAGGAGGATGGCGGGATCTCTATCCAGAGACCAGGGCTGTCCGACTTTGCCGGCACAGACCGGCGCCGCCGCCCCGTAGCCACCTTCATCGCATCGCAGCGTCCCATGCTCGCTGGCGAAATCGCCGCACGTATCCGCGTTGGCCTGCGAAAGCGCGGATTCGATCCCTACTCCGAAGCTATCCCCGGCTAGGCGTCCCGGCTGAAACGGGCAGAGTGCTTCCGCGGTTGCGCGGTTGATATGTCCCCCCGACTAGGATGTCCCCAAAGAACAGAATGTCCTGGGCGGCGCAGAATATTGCGCCGTCGAGGGATCGAAGGGGTCAGCCGCTGCTTCGACGTGGGTTCATCTGGGTTGCCGTCTATCTCGTTCTCCTTGTCCTTCCGCTGGTCGTGGCTGCTGTGGGCGAACGGCCGCCGGCTCGTGCCTTCTGGGTCGAGTTTTCGGTCGCGCTTGGCTTCGTCGGCCTTGCGATGATGGTCCTGCAGTTTGTCGTCTCGGCGCGCATTCGCACGTTCACAGCCCCTTTTGGCATCGATGTTGTCCTGCAGTACCACCGGCAGATCGGCCTCGTTGCCATTGTCTTCGTCCTGGTTCACCCTCTAATCCTCGCCGCTGAGCGGAGCTGGTCCCTCCTCAACCCGCTCGAAGCTGGATGGCCCCAGGCAGCCGGAATGCTTGCTATCGCCGGGCTGCTCGTCCAGGCGGGGGTCACGCTGTGGCGCGCGCAACTCCGCATACCCTATGGCTACTGGCACCTGTCACATGCAGCTATTGCCGTTGCCATCCTCGCGTTCTCCTATGCGCATATCGTGCTGGCCGGGCCGTACCTCGACACTACGTGGAAAGCATGGCTGTGGGCTGCCATGGCTGGCGCTGTCATCGTGCTCGTCATCTACGCACGTGTCATCAAACCCGTGCGCATGCTGCGTTATCCCTATCGTGTCGCCGCCGTTCACGAGGAGCGTGGTAAGTCCTGGACTCTCGAGCTCGAACCCGAAGGCCACGAACGTCTCCACTTCAGGCCCGGCCAGTTCGCATGGCTCACGCTTGGCCGGAATCCCTTCCTGTCCGAGGAACACCCCTTTTCGCTGGCCTCTCCGCCCCGCGACGAGTCCGGCACGCTTCACTTCACCATCAAAGAAGCGGGCGACTTCACCACCCGCGTCAAAGACACTCCCGTAGGGACCCGCGCCTATATCGATGGTCCCTACGGTGCGTTCACTTTCGAACGCTTCCCCGCGCCCGGCTACGTCTTCCTCGCCGGTGGCATTGGCATCACGCCGATCATGAGCATGCTTCGGTCTCTCGCCGCCGACGGCGACCAGCGCCCCCTGCTCCTCTTCAACGCGAACCCCACCTGGGAAGACGTCACCTACCGCGAAGAGTTCGATGAGCTACAGCAACAGTTGAACTTGCAGGTCGTCCACGTCCTCGAAAAGCCGCCGGAGGACTGGCAGGGCGAATCCGGCTTCGTCAATGCCGACATCCTCGACCGCCACCTGCCGGGAAACCGCCAGGTGTACCAGTACTTCATCTGCGGCCCGCCACCCATGCTCGAAGCGGTTCGCGAAGGTCTGCTCGACCTCGGCATACCGCTTTCCCAGATCCAGATCGAGGAGTTCGTGCTCGCCTGATGAGAAACATCGCCAACTCGTTCGCAACCATACTGGCGATCGCCGTCGGCCTTGGGGCGTCCGTCGTCTTCGCCTGGCTAAGAAGCACATGAGGGAGGCCAACGGCCTCCTTCATGCGGATTGTCCCTTGTGTGCGCCTACCGCCGGCGCCGTTTCCGCTCCACATAGTGCGGGCTCATGCCGAAGAGCGTCTCGGCCGCCTCCATCAGCGACTCCGAAGCCGTCGGGTGCGGATGGATCGTGTGTTGCAGGTCGCTCGCCACAGCCCCCATTTCCACCGCAAGCACGCCCTCTGCAATCAGCTCGCCTGCGCCGCGGCCAACGATGCCGACACCCAGCACCCGGTGCGTTTGCGGTTCCAGGATCAGCTTCGTGACACCATCGTTACGCCCCAGCGTTGCCGCACGTCCCAGCGCTGCCCAGGGAAAGCGCGTCACTTCGTGGTCGATACCGCGGGTCAGCGCCTCCGTCTCCGTGATTCCAGCCCAGGCAATCTCCGGGTCAGTGAACACGACGGCAGGTATCGCCGCGGGGTCCCACGCTGACGCTTGCCCTGCGATCGCTTCGACGGCGACCCGGGCCTCGTGCGTCGCCTTGTGCGCCAGCATTGGCTCGCCAGCGATATCACCGATAGCAAAGATCGTCGGCTCCCCGGTGCGCCGTTGCTCGTCCACCGAGACGAATCCCCGCTCGTCCAGTTCCACCGCCGTCCGTTCCAGCCCCGCCGAATCCGTATTCGGCTTTCGCCCGGCGGCCACCAGCATCCGGCTGAAATGCCGTTCCGTGGCCCCTGAAGGAGCGCCCGACAGGTGCACGTTCAACCCGTCGTCATCCTCTTCCACGTTCACGACGCGCGTGTCCAGCAGTATCGCTTCGAACTGCTTTTTCAGGCGGCGCTGCAGCGGTTCCACCAGGTCATGGTCGACCCCAGGTAACAGGCTCGATGTCATCTCAACGACCGTCACCGAAGAACCGAGGCTCGCGTAGACACTCCCGAGCTCCAGCCCGATGTACCCCCCGCCGACCACCAGGAGCCGGTCCGGAACCTCCTCCAGGTCGAGTGCACTCGTCGAGTCCATGACCCGCGGCGAATCGATGCTGACCGACGGGATGGTCGCCGGGCGCGACCCCGTCGCCACGATCGCATAGTCGAAAGACAGCTCTTGCTCTTCCCCGTCCGCAGTCTCCACCTTCAGGCTGCGCGGCGTGTCGAACCGGGCGTACCCCTGGATGTACGTCACTTCACGTTGCTTCGCAAGCGAACCCAGGCCGCGGACAAGCTTCGACACCACCGAGTCCTTGTGCTTTCGCAGCTTCTCGAGGTCGATAGCCGGCGGGCCAAAGCGGATACCCATCTCGGCGGCATCTTGGGCATCATCGATCAAGTGCGCTGCGTGCAGCAGCGCCTTCGAAGGGATGCATCCCCGGTAGAGGCACACCCCGCCAGGGTTCTTCTCCCCGTCGATGAGCGTGACATCCATCCCGTGTTCCGCCGCAAAGAACGCGGCCGCGTAGCCACCCGGGCCGCCGCCGACGACGACAAGCCGGGTCTTTTCCGAAGCATCTGGCACGGTGTGGTCCTTTCGTCTCTGCCCCGCTGCCCGTGGGCGTGTCAGACTATCCCTCGAGCGCGAGCAGCAGCGGCTCGTTGATCGCGTCCACCAGCCAGCTCATGAATCGCGCGCCGTCGGCCCCGTCCACCAGCCGGTGGTCGAACGACAGTCCGAGCGAGAGCATCTTGCGTGGCTCAAGACCATTCTCAGTGTAGACCGGCTCTTCGTCCATGCGGCCAACACCGAGGATGCCAACTTCCGGTGGATTGATGATCGGCGTGAACAACCCCGTGCGGAGCGGCCCAAGGTTCGTCACCGTGAAGCTTGCACCGCGCATCTTGTCCGGCGGAAGCTTGCCGGAGCGGGCCTGTTCCGCAAGCTGCGTCAACTCGACCGAAAGGGCCACGATGCTCTTCTGGTCCACATCCCGGATAACCGGCACCAGCAGGCCGCGCTCCGTGTCCGTCGCGACGCCCACGTGATAGTACTTCTTGTACACGATCTCCTGCGTGCTCATATCGATGCTCGCGTTCAACCGTGGATGCGCCTTCAGCGCCGCCGCCACGATCTTCAGCAGGATCGCCGTGAACGTTAGCTTGCCCCCGGCCGCGTCGGCCGCGTCCCGGTAACGCTTCCGGAACTCTTCCAGCTCCGTCACGTCTACCTTCTCGAAGATTGTCACGTGCGGGATGGTCGCCCAGGCAGTTGCCAGGTTCTCTGCGGTCGCGCGCCGCACGCGTGACATTGCCTCGCGCTCCACATCCCCGAACTGTGAAAAGTCGGGCAGCGGCTCCGGCGCGAAGCGCGGCAGGGCCGCTCCCTGCGCGCCGTTCCCACGGTTTCGAGCGAATGCCTTCACATCCTCGGTCGTGATCCGGCCGCCTTCACCGCTCCCCGGGACTGCGCGAATGTCCACGCCAACTTCGCGCGCGAGCTTGCGCACCGAAGGCGCCGCGGGCACCGGTATCGCCGCGCCGTCACCGTTCGGCGACGGCGCCGGGGGCGCCGTCGCCGTGCCGGCAGGTTCCGCGTGCCGGCGGGATTCCCCGGCAGCCTCTTCTGCCCGTGCGGCCGGGCGTTCGGGCTGCCGTTCTCCAGGCTCAGCCGGCTCATCAGACTCCGCTGCTTCTTCCTCCGGCTCCGAGGTCTCTTGCGCAGGTTCCTCAGCGGGGGCTTCCCCTTGCTCGGCCTTGGCCGGCTCGGGTTCCGTCTCCGCGGGCTCTTCGGCGCTCGCTGGTTCGGCGGATTCCGCCGGTTCCTGCTCCGCTTCCGCGGAAGCGCCACCCTCTTCGATGACTGCTACCACCTGCCCGGGGGCGATGGTGTCACCTTCCTTCACGCGCAGCTCTTTGATCGTCCCGCTCGCGGGCGAGGGGACTTCCAGCGTCGCCTTGTCCGTTTCGACTTCGAAGAGGCTCTGCTCTTCCTCCACCGTGTCACCTTCGCTCACGAACACGGTGATCACGTCTGCCTCTTCGATCCCCTCGCCCAGGTCGGGGAGCTTGAATTCAAGTGCCATCTGTTCCTCCAGGCCTCAGGCGTACAGCGGGTTTGGTTTGTCGCGATCGATACCGAGGTCGCGAAGCGCCGTTTGCACCACCTCGTAGTCCAGGTGCTCATTGCGCGCCAGGAGCTCCAGTGCCGCCAGCGTCACATATCGCGAGTCCACTTCGAAGAAGTCGCGTAGCCCTTGACGGTCCTCGCTGCGGCCGTAGCCGTCCGTCCCGAGCGAGCCCAGCGGCCCCGGCACCCAGCGAGCCAGCGCATTCGGCAGTGTCCTGACATAGTCGCTCGCCGCGACGAACACCCCCGGCTTCCCTTCCAGGCACTGGGTGATGTAAGGCACCCGCGGTTCCTCGCCCGGGTTCAACATGTTCCATCGTTCGCAGTCCAGCGCGTCCCGGTGGAGCTCCGTAAAGCTCGTCACCGACCAGACGTCCGCCGCGATGTCGTAACGCTCCTCCAGCAGCTCCTGCGCCTTCAACACCTCATTCAAAATAGCGCCGCTGCCCATGAGTTGTGTCCGTGGCCCGTCGCCACCCTTCTGCGACTCCCGGAATCGGTACATCCCGCGGAGAATCCCTTCCTCCGCGCCTTCCGGCATCGGGGGCTGCACATAGTTCTCGTTCCCCACCGTCAGGTAATAGAAGATGTCCTCTTCCTCTTCGTACATCCGGCGGATACCCTCGCGCAGGATTACTGCGATCTCGAACGCGTATGCGGGGTCATACGAGCGCAGGTTCGGGATGACCGAAGTCAGCAGGTGGCTGTGCCCGTCCTGGTGCTGCAACCCTTCGCCCGCCAGCGTCGTCCGGCCAGCCGTTCCGCCTACCAGGAAGCCGCGTGTCCGGTGGTCGCCGGCCGCCCACATCAGGTCCCCGACCCGCTGAAACCCGAACATCGAGTAGTAGATATAAAAGGGAATCATGCACTGCTGGTACGTAGCGTGCGCCGTCCCCGCCGCGATAAACGACGAAATCGACCCAGCCTCCGAGATCCCCTCTTCCAGGATCTGGCCATCCTTCGACTCTCGGTAGTAAAGCAGGCTGTCCGAGTCCACCGGGTCGTAGAGTTGGCCAACGTGGGAGTAAATCCCGAACTGGCGGAAGAACGTGTCCATCCCAAACGTCCGCGCCTCGTCCGGCACGATTGGCACGATGTACTTGCCGATCGTGGGATCACGCAGGAGCTTCGTCAGGATGCGGACGAACGCCATCGTCGTCGAAGCCTCGCGTTCGCCGGTCCCCTCCTGGAACTCTGCCCAGAGCTTGTCGCCCGGCGTCGTCATATTGCACGAGACCGTGCGCCGCTGCGGCAGGTATCCCCCGAGCGCCCGCCGCCGGTCCTGCATGTACTGGATCTCCGGGGTGTCATCCCCCGGCCGGTAGAGTGGCGCCTCCACCACATCCTTGTCCGTCAGCGGAATATCGAACCGGTCGCGGAACCGCAGCATCTCGTCGTCGTTCAGCTTCTTCTGCTGATGCGTGACGTTCCGGCCCTCACCAGCCTCGCCGAGCCCGTAGCCCTTGATCGTCTTCGCGAGGATCACCGTCGGTTGACCTTCGTGATGGAATGCCGCGTTGTAGGCCGCGTACACCTTGCCCTGGTCGTGACCGCCAAGCCGCATCCGCCACAGGTAGTCGTCGCTCAGGTGCTCCACCATATTGAGAAGCCGGTCGTCCACACCGTAGAAGTGCTCGCGAATGTACGCGCCGCCCGAGACTGTGTACTTCTGATAGTCGCCATCCACCACCTCCATCGCCCGCTGCGCAAGCACGCCCTCGTCATCCTGCGCGAACAGCTCATCCCATTCCGAACCCCAGATGAGCTTGATGACGTTCCACCCCGCGCCGCGGAACACCGCCTCCAGCTCCTGGATAATCTTCGAGTTTCCCCGCACCGGCCCGTCCAGCCGCTGCAGGTTGCAGTTCACCACGAAAATCAGGTTATCCAGCTTCGCCCGCGCGGCCAGCGAAATCGCCCCCAGCGCTTCCGGCTCGTCCGTCTCCCCGTCGCCGATGTAGACCCAGACCTTCTGGTTCGTCCGCGGCTTCAGCCCGCGGTCTTCCATATACCGCATGAATCGCGCCTGGTAGATCGCCATAATCGGCCCCAGGCCCATCGAGACCGTCGGGAACTGCCAGAAGTCAGGCATCAGCCACGGGTGGGGATACGAAGAAAGGCCGCCTTCCTCCGCCATCTCGCGCCGGAAATTGTGGACCTGCTCCTCGGTCAGCCGGCCCTCCAGGAATGCTCGCGCGTAGATACCGGGCGTCGCATGCCCCTGGAAATACACCAGGTCGCCACCCGAGGGGTGGTCCGGCCCCCGGAAGAAGTGGTTGAAGCCCACCTCGTAGAGCGTCGCCGCCGACGCATACGTCGAGATGTGTCCGCCAATCCCTTCCGAGACGCGGTTTGCCGCGACCACCATCGCCATCGCGTTCCACCGAACGAGGCTTCGTATCGAGCGCTCGATACCCGGGTTCCCCGGGTACGGGGGCTGCTTGTCCACGGGGATGGTGTTCACATACGGCGTTTGCGAAGTAACCGGGAGCTCTACATTCGCGCGCTGCGCATGGAGCTGCAGCTCGCTCAAGAGCTCCGCCGCCGCCTCGCGGCCATGGAGCTGGATCACGTCGCGGAGTGCGTCGAGCCAGTCCCCAAGCTCCTCGCCGTCGACTTGCCCGGGACCATTCGCCCGTGAGCGTGAAAGAAGCGTCATAGGTACCAGGACCTCCTTGGCTGGCAGGGTTTCGCTAACCCATCACCTTGATGAGAACGTAAACCCCTCGCCACGTTCGCGTTAGTGGTGCGCGGCTAGAGGCGCCCCGTACAGGTACAGGCACCGCCTATACATCCATACGTGCATCCCCGCGTGTATCGATTGCGCCGCTCACATGCATTCGAGCGTGCCATGCTTCCCTCGCCGCGCGGCTGCAATCTCCCGCTCAGCGTAGCACGCCCGGCCTGCCCTGTTCGGGCATCTGTTGAGCTAACGCAATACCGCGAAGATCTGCGTGAAGTACCACGTCCCGTCGTACAGGCACGCGCCCACGCCCGTCTCCCGGTACTCCTCCATCAGGATGTTTTCCCGGTGCCCCTCGCTCTCCATCCAGCCCTCCACCGCACTCGTCGCCGGCTCTGCGATACCCGACAACCACGCCAGGTTCTCGCCTACTACCTGGACGGCGATTCCAGCCTCCTCCACCCGGTCAGCTACCGTCTCCCCTTCCGGGCTTTCATGCGCGAAGAAATCCTCGGCGCCCATACGGCAGCTATACGTTCGCGCAATCGCCCCCAGCCCTTCGTGCCGGTTGAGTGGCACAAGGGCGTGATCCTCCCGGATGCCGTTGATCTGCGATTCGATATCGGCTTCGAGGTTCGGCGCCTCCTCACTCGAAGGCGTCGGCGAGAGTGGAAGCTCCGGCGCGCCCGGTGAATCGCGAACGCCATCGTCAAACGCGTTACAACCTGCCGCTGCTATACCAGCAAGCGCTACAAACACCAGGGCACGGCAAAGTCGGCGCACCATTCCTCCCCGCGGCGGCGCCCCGCGTACGCAATATCCCCCCAAGCATCATGGCAAAACTGCTTCCGCGCCTCCCGACGGCGAGGCGCGGTTAAACGCGGATAATCCCGCGCTCCCGCAGCGAGGCGATGATCGCGTCCGCCGCTTCCTCCGCGGTCAAGCGCGTTGTCTCAATGTGGACCTCGGCGTGCTCCGGCGGCTCATAGGGCGAATCGATGCCCGTGAAGTTCGTGATTTCCCCCCGTCGCGCCTTTGCGTAGAGGCCCTTCGTATCCCGCTCTTCCGCGACCTCCACCGGCGTGTCCACGAACACCTCGACGAACTCTTCCTCGTTCACCAGTGATCGCGCCATCCGTCGCTCCGCCCGGAACGGCGAGATGAAGGACGTGATCACGATCAGCCCGGCGTCTACCATCAGCGCCGCCACTTCGCCGATCCGCCGGATATTCTCCACCCGGTCCTGTGCTGTGAAGCCCAGGTCCTTGTTCAACCCGTGCCGCACATTGTCCCCGTCGAGCAGGTACGTATGCCGCCCCAGCGCATATAGCTTGCGCTCCAGGAGGTTCGCAATCGTCGACTTCCCCGACCCCGAAAGGCCCGTCAGCCACACAATGCACGGCTGCTGCCCCTTGAGGTCCGACCTCGACTGCTTGTCGATGTCCACGGCCTGCCAGTGCACATTCTCCGCCCGGCGCAGCGCGAACCGCAGCATCCCCGCCCCGACCGTGTCGTTACTGATCGGGTCGATCAGGATGAAACTCCCCATCTCCGGGTTCTCGTCGTACCGGTCGAAGGGGATCGCACGGTCCAGCTCGAGCTCGCAGACTCCCACCTCGTTCAGCTCCAGCCGTTCCGCCGGCTGCTGCTCGAGCGTGTTCACGTTCACCTGGTACTTCACCGGCGAAACGGTCGCCGTTGCCCTCGCGGTCCCGATCTTCATCAGGTACCCGCGCCCACGCAACAGCGGCTCCTCCGCCATCCATACAATCGTCGCCTCGAACTGGTCCGCGACACTTGCCGGGGCTTGCGCGGCCGTGAGGACATCGCCCCGGCTCACGTCAACCTCGTCCGCCAGCGTCAGCGTCACCGCTTGGTGCGCCACCGCCTCTGGCTGGTCGCCCTCAAGGGTCACGATGCGGGTCACGGTGCTTTCCCGGCCTGACGGCAGTATCCGCACGCGATCCCCGGGCTGCACCATCCCGCTCATCACCGTGCCGGAGAACCCCCGGAAGTCCGCGCTCGGGCGGTTGACCCACTGTACCGGCAACCGGAACGGCGTTGCCTGCCGTGCGTCCGTCACCTCTACCGATTCAAGGTGTTCCATCAGCGCCGGTCCCTGGTACCACGGCGTCCGCTCCGAAACGGTCACCACGTTGTCCCCGTGCACCGCCGACATCGGGATGCACACCACATCCTCCACACCCAGTCCCTTGGCAAACCCCCGGTACTCCGCCTCGATCTCCCGGAACCGCTCTTCCGAATACTCCACGAGGTCCATCTTGTTCACGGCCAGCACCACGTGCCGGATGCCAAGCAGCGATGCCAGGTAGCTGTGCCGCCGCGTCTGGACCAGCACGCCCTTCCGGGCGTCCACAAGAATCACCGCCAGGTCCGCCGTCGACGCACCGGTCACCATATTCCGCGTGTACTGCTCATGCCCTGGCGTGTCCGCCACGATAAACTTCCGCTGGTCGGTCGAGAAGAACCGGTACGCCACATCGATCGTGATGCCCTGCTCGCGTTCCGCCTGCAGCCCGTCGAGCAACAGCGCGTAGTCGATTTCGCCGCCGCGCGTCCCCACCCGCTTCGAATCCGCCTCCAGTGCCGCGAGCTGGTCTTCAAAGATGAGCTGCGACTCATGCAGCAGCCGGCCGATCAGCGTGCTCTTCCCGTCGTCCACGCTCCCGCACGTGATGAAGCGCAGGAAGTCCTTCCGTGCGTGCGCGTCCAGGTACCCTTTGATATCCGTCGCAATCAGGTCGGAGCTTGCCATTAGAAGTAACCCTGCTGCTTCTTCTTTTCCATCGAACCGCTCGAATCGAAGTCGATCACACGGCCCTGGCGCTCCGACGTCTTCGCCAGCAGCATCTCCTGGATCACCTCTGGCAACGTCTCCGCCTCCGATTCGATAGCCCCCGTGAGCGGGTAGCACCCCAGCGTCCGGAACCGGACCTTGCGCATCTGCGGCTCCTCGCCCTCTGCCAGATCCATCCGGTCGTCATCCACCATGATCAACGTCCCGTCGCGCTCCACCACCGGCCGCTCCTTGGCCAGGTACAACGGGACCATCGGGATCTGCTCCAGGTAGATGTACTGCCACACATCCAGCTCGGTCCAGTTCGAAAGCGGGAACACCCGGATGCTTTCCCCATGGTTCTTCCGCGTGTTGTACAGCGACCACAGCTCCGGCCGCTGATTCTTCGGGTCCCAGCGGTGCTGCGCGTTCCGGAACGAAAACACCCGCTCCTTCGCTCGCGACTTCTCCTCATCGCGCCGCGCGCCGCCAAACGCCACGTCGAACTTATGCTTGTCCAGCGCCTGGATCAGTCCCTGCGTCTTCCAGATATCCGTGTGCACCGCCGACCCGTGCGTGAACGGGTTGATCCCCATCTCCTGCGCTTCCGGGTTGATGTGGACCAGCAGCTCCATCCCCGCTTCCGCCGCCATCCGGTCGCGCAACTCGTACATCTCGCGGAACTTCCACGTCGTGTCGACATGGAGCAGTGGGAAGGGCGGCGGCGACGGGTAGAACGCCTTCTGCGCGATGTGCAACATCACGCTGCTGTCTTTTCCGATTGAGTACAGCATCACCGGCCGCTCGGCCTCGGCGGCCACCTCGCGCATGATGTGAATGCTCTCCGCCTCGAGCCGCTGGAGATGCGTCAGGATCGTGCTCATCGTTCGCGCTACCTCGCGTCACGCCACCAGTGCATCGCAAAGGTGACCTTGTCGGTCAAGTTACTCGACAATTGTAGCGCCCCTATCATTCCATGCCACCATCCGCACGTGCTTCTCGTCACTCCCGCGCCGCCCGGGCAAACTGTCACCCCACCGCTCCCACCGGAGGAAATATGACCATCGCCGGCTTCGACCACGCAGCAATCCCGACCGACGAGCCCGCCCGCCTCATCGCCTTCTATCGCGCGCTCGGGTTCATCATCCGCGGCGAAGAAGCCTTTAACGCCGGCGACCAGCCCTACTTCTCGATCGTCTTCGGCCCGAACAAGATCAACGTCCACGGCCCCCGGCTCTGGCGCAACGAGCAGTTCACCCTGCGCGCCCCCGCCGCGAAGCCAGGCTGCGGCGACTTCTGCTTCGTCTGGGAAGGCACGTCCGAGGCACTCCAGGCGGCGCTCGAATCCGCCGGCGCCCCCATCGAAGTCGGACCGGTCGAACGCGAGGGCGGCCGCGGTGGCGGCGCACAAGCGGGCACGAGCATCTACACGCGCGACCCGGACGGCAATCTGCTCGAATTCATCAGCTATGCTGCGAGCCCATAGAGGCTCCCCTCCCCGCCACACTGTCCGAGGGGTAACTTCCGGCCCTACCGCCAACCCCGTCACGCCATTGTCATCCAGTAGTCGTCACCGGGGCGTCCGGGTTGCAACGCGGGAGCGACATCAATGTCCGCCCACGAAGCACGGGTGACAAGAACACCCGCTGCTCGCTACCATCCGCCACGGCAGAGCAAGCTCCTGTCCGCGAGGAATGCCGTGTCACCTGCCGGTGAGCCCATCGCATTGCGCGCGACGTTTGCGTGGACCTTCGTCATGGTCTTCTCCGCACTGACCGCGTCCTCCACCCTGGGCTCCTTGCAGGGTTCGGGGAACGCGGCCCCAATCCGGGACACCGGGAATGCCATCCTTGCCGTTTCCGCCGCCACGGTGGAAACGCCAGTCGGTGAACAGGGGGGCGCATCATTCGGTGCCCTTTTGCTCCGCAACCGCACGGACAACGACATTGAGCTCCTGGCGGTTCGGCCCGTTTCCGTCACCCGCGGTGTTGAAGAGCTCCAGCTCGCGGTCTTCTACCCCTGGCTAAGCGACGACCGTGCCCTCGGTGTGGTCGACACCTTCGATCCGTACCTCGCACCGGAACTGGTACCAGTGGAGGGTGCTGTCCTCACACCGGGGACAAAAAGCGCCAGCGAACTCCAGGTCATCGCCCGCATCCGCCTCGCGGAGGACAGCCATGCTGCGCGCATTGACGGCTTTCTGGTGCGCTTCCGCTCCGGCGGCGTCACTTACGAAACGCGTACGGAAGGCCAGTTGGGCCTCTACCGGGGCGAATGACGGCCCAGAAGCCGCTCCATCGTCCGCAGCTCCCGTCGCCGTTCCGCGTAACCCGGCAACAGTGCGCCCACCCGCGCCCAGAACGCTGGCGAATGGTTGCGCACCTCCAGGTGCACCAACTCGTGCACCACGATGTACTCCAGCAACGCGGGGGGCAGCATCGCCACCCGCCAGTTGAACCGCAGCGTGCCGTCCGCCGCGCAGCTTGCCCATCGGGTCTTCTGGTTCCGGATGAGCACGCGACCCGGCGTCCCGGCGACGCGCCCCTGCCACCGTGCTACCGCCGCGCGGACCAGCTCGTGCGCCCGTTCCGAAAACCACCCCTGCAGCAGCCGCCCTGCCTCGTCGTCGCGCTCCTCCGCCGGCACACCGGTTCGAACCCGCACAGTCAGGACACCATGGTCCGGCCCGCTCACTCCCCCGCGACCGACCGTGGCCTCGACCAGGATGTCGACGTCATCACCCCGAAAGAGTGGTGGCCACGGGGGTGCCCCACCGGCTGGCGCCACCGGCTGCTCGACGATCCAGGCTGCCCGTTTCCGGACGATAGCCTCGATGTCCTCGCGCGATGCTGTCGTCGGCGCGGCCACCCGCACGTGATAGGGCTCGAGCAACCGCAGCTCCACGGTCTTCTTCCGTCGCGGTCGCCGCTCAACCGTATAGCGGATGACTATCCCGCCGGTTTCGATAGCCCCTTCTTCGCCTATCTCGAATGCCCCCGCCTCGGGTGTCGCCCTTTCCGACGCTGACCCAACCCGGCATACTGGCCACCACTCTGGAGGGCCCCGCTATGGATTGGCACGACACCCCCGAACAGGCACAGTTCCGCCGCGAAGTCCGCGACCTCATCGAAAACGGCCTCCCGCAACGATACCGCGAGGCGGCTGCACGCGGTGGTCCCGGCGAACGTGCGTGGGAATTCGACCGCCGCTCCAGTGACCCGGCCGCGCGCGAAGCCGCCAACGCCTGGCACGCGGCCCTCTACGAGCGCCGCTGGGTTGCACCCCACTGGCCCGCCGAATACGGCGGTGGCGGCCTCTCGCCCATGGAACAGTTCATCCTCAACCAGGAGCTCGCCTGGGCCGGCGCGCCGGCCGTCGGCGGTTCTGGCGTCGCGATGCTCGGCCCCACCCTCATCACGCACGGTTCCGAAGAACAGAAGCAACAGTACCTCCCGGGTATCCTCGCCGGCGAAGTTGTCTGGGCACAGGGCTATTCCGAGCCCGGCGCGGGCTCCGACCTCGCGTCCCTCCAGACGCGCGCCGTCCGCGACGGCGACGATTACATCCTCAACGGCCAGAAAATCTGGACCTCCGGCGCGCACACCGCCGACGCTATTTTCGCGCTCGTCCGCACCGACCCTGAAGCGCCGAAGCATCGCGGTATCTCCTTCGTCCTCATCGAAGACATCAACGCCCCGGGCGTCACGGTCCGCCCCCTGGTCGATATGGGTGGCCGCCACTACTTCAACGAAGTCTTCTTCGATGACGTCCGCATCCCCGCCCAGAACGTCGTCGGCGAGGAGAACCGCGGCTGGTACGTCGGCATGACATTGCTCGACTTCGAACGCTCGAACATCTCCGGCGCCGTCAACGCGCGCCGCAGCCTCCAGCGGCTCCTCAACACCATTGCCGATGACCCGGACCTCGCCGCTCGCGTCCGCGGCAAACCCCTTCAGTGCGACCTGGCCGAGCGCTACGTCGAGACCGAAGTCATGTACCAGTTCTCGCTGCGCGTCATCTCCATGCAGAACCGTGGCCAGATCCCGAACCACGAAGCGTCCGCCGCCAAGCTCTTCAGCTCCGAGCTTTCCCAGCGCCTCGCCCAGACCGGCATGCAGGTCGCGGGCCTCAAGGCCAACCTCCTCGAAGATGGCCCGGCGTCGTCCCTGGCCCATCACTACATCGGCATGGTCCCGGCCACTGTCCGCGGCGGCACGTCCGAAGTCCAGCGAAACGTCATCGCCACCCGTGGCCTCGGGCTCCCGCGCGGATAATCTTCCGGGGTCGCCATGCAACCCGGGGCGCACCATACTGGGACAAACACCAAACACACGGCTATATGGAGGCAGTCCTGAGCGGCAACAACAACATCCGCGCCGTCATCTTCGATGTCGGCGGCGTTCTCACCGAATCACCCGTCACGCGCATCAAGGCCTATGCAGCCGAATATGGCATCCCCGACGAAGCCCGCCACGCCATCTTCGCGCCGCATGATGGCCTCTGGTCCCGGTTCGAACAGAGCCAGCTCTCTCCCTCCCAGTTCGCCGCCGAATTCGAAGCGGCCGTTGCCGCCTTCGGCGCCGAGGCAAACGGTGAACACTTCCTCGAATGGTTCTTCCAGGGGTTCCAGCCCCGGCACGAAATGATCGAAGTCGTCGAAACGCTGCGTGACCACGTCCACCTGGGCGTCATAACAAACAACGTCGCGCGCGAAGGCGAAGCCGCAAAGCGGACCTCCGGCCTCGATGTCCACTCCCTCTTTCCGGTCGTCATCGAATCCGCCATCGTCGGCCTCCGCAAGCCCGACCCCCGCATCTTCGAAATGTGCTGTGGCGAACTCGGCGTCACCCCGCCCGAATCCGCGTTCCTCGATGATCTCGGCGCCAACCTCAAAGGCGCACGCGCCCTCGGCATGCACACCATCAAGGTCGACGAAACCCTGGACGCCATCGCCGAGCTCGAAGAAGCCCTGGGCATCTCCCTCCCCCACTCACCCCGCGCCACCCACAAGCCCGGGTAACATCCGCCCGGCAGAGCGGTTCCTTCGAAACCACGCCGGGCGGGCCATCGCGATTCGCCCGGCGTGGTTCTCTGGCTGGACGCGTCCTGCCTTGCCTGCGCCTTACACGCGGGGTGCACTTCCAGCCGTCCGCGCATAGCATTCTCCGGAGGCTTCATGCGCGTCCCCTTGCTCACCGCGCCCCGCATCGTGGCGTTCACTCTCATCTACCTCGGCCTCGCGTGGCTGCTCGTCATCCTCGTCGATGGCCAGAACCTCTTCGGCCTCAGCGATGCCCTCCAGGACAGCGTCCTCGAAGACGAACCCCTCGTCTGGTACCACCTCTTCCGCGAAGCAAGTCCCACCGAAATGCTCCAGTGGGTCATGCTCGGCACCGGAGTGATCCTCGCCGCCCGCCTGTCTGGCGTACTCTCCTCCGCCTCCTACCGCGACGCCGCCATCTTCTTCACCGTCATCGCCGCCGGCATGTTCCTCATGCTCCTCGAGGACACCGGGAACCCGCGCCACCACTTCTGGCTTTACGCGCGCCATTACATGGAAGACCAGCGCACCCTCTTTGAATTCTTCTTCTTCGGCCCGATTGCCTTCGTCATGGTCTACGCAATCTTTCGCTACTGGCGCTACCCCTTCGCGTCCGGCCACGCTACGCTCTTCTTCGTCCTCGGGTTCGTCTTCTATGCCGTGGCGGTCACTTCTTCCGCCATGCACCAGGAAGCCGACTTCTACGAACGCGCCGGCAACTTCTGGCACAACCTCCTCGCCGACGGTGACATGGTCCGGCCCGATGGCTGGAGCGATTTCCTCTTCCACTTCTGGCTTATGGACTTTCTGGTCGAAGAGTCCATCGAACTCCTCGGCGCTTCGTCGCTCCTTGCCGGCATCGTCGCCTATGGTCACGACTTCGATCGCGAACCCGCCATCGGGGACGGGTACGAAAGCACGCCCACACCAGCCGGCGAGGACTAACCTCGTTTTCCGGGGGCCGGGGTATGCGAATCCTTCGCTTCCGGCTAAGCTCGAACAACATTCGAGAACCACAGGGGCACGCAATGGAACAATGGGAAGCTGAACTCGTCGAAAAGGTCAGGACCCTCGCCCGGGAAACCTTCACGGCCCGCGCCGAACACTACGACCGCGAAGGCTCGTTCCCGCACGAAAACATCGCCGACCTCCAGCAGCTCGGCATCCCGGGTATGGCCCTCCCCACGTCCGTCGGCGGTCTCGGCATCGGCGCCGAAGCCCATATCCGCATCATCGAAGAAATCGCCTACGGCGACCCCTCAACCGCCGTCGCGCTCAACATGCACCTCCTCGGCGCGGAGCTGCTCAGCAACATCCCCATGTTCGCCCGTGGCCAGGAAGTTGTGCAGGACGTCACGAAGAACGGCGCGCTGCTCTGCGGGCCCGCCTCGGTCCCCACGGGGGACCTCGATAACCGCACTGCTGGCTACACCATCCAGGAGGATGGCGAAGACCTGGTCATCAACGGCAAGAGCGGCTTCGCCTCCGGCAGCGACGCGGCGAAGTACGTCATCGTTGGTGGCCGCGTGCCCCGTGGCGAAGACGCCGAGCCGGACCTCGCCCTCTGTCTGCCTGAGAAGGGCACGCCCGGGCTCAACATCATGGGTAACTGGGATGGCATGGGCCTCCGGGGCACCGCCAGTCACGATATCGTCTGTGAAGACCTGCGCATCCCCCGCAGCCAGGCCGCCGTCATCCCCATGGCTGTCCTTCGCGCCGTCTTCCAGGCCGAAGGTGGCCAGGGCGGCATCATGCAAGACCGCGCCCGCGGGGCACTGGGGATCCTCGCCATCTGGCTGGGCAACGCACAGGCCGCATTCGACTTCACCGTTGACTACGTTGGCGAACGCCACGGGTACCTCGCCGGGCCCGGTCTCAGCGGCGCTGTCACGCCCGGCTTCCGATCCGAAGAAGGCTGGGCACAGGTCGACATCGGCTATATGGACCACTGGCTCGGCACGGGCCGCGTCATCCTCTACGACATGGTGCGCTCGCTTGATGAAACGTTTCCCAGCCAGCACGAGTTCACCCGCAAGGTCACGCGTACCGTCTACCACCTCCGGCGCATGGGCGAAGAAATCGCTGTTGAATCGATGAAGGTGTGTGGTGCCCACGCCTACGTGAAGAAGCGCCCCATGGAGCGTATGGTCCGCGATCTCATCGGCGGCAACGTCATGGCCTGGAAGACCGACCAGCTCGCGATGACGCTCGGCCAGGGTGCCCTGGGGATGCCCATCACCATTACCGGCCCGGCCGGGAGCTGACGCCCCCCGGTCAATCCCCCGTCAAATGGACGCTGGCGCGCCGCCACTGTATCCCTTTCTGGTGGCACCGTAATGCCGCGCTCCCACGCAGCACTGGTGCTTCCCGTCACAAAGGAGGGACACGTGGCTCGTTTGCGCAGGTGCCCACGACCCGGGCGAAGCGCTCTCATCATTGCAGCGCTGCTCGTTGCAGTTCTTCCCGCCGTGCTGGCGCCTGCTCCGGTCGCCGCAGCGGGTAGCCTTGAGGACGAGCTCGAAGCGCGCGGATTCGATGTCTCGGTCGACGACGAACCCTTCACAGCTGAAGCCCTGGCCGTCGATGGCATCGCGATGACGGTTACCGGCGAAGCCGGCTCGGCCCACACCATCCACATCATCTACAGCGACCACCAGGCGCTCGCAGCCGACTGGGAAGCCGTCAGCGGCCAGTCACCGCAGCCGCACACGCCGACCGGTGCCTTCGACGGCTACACCCTGTACTGGAACAACAACCTGGTCCTCGCCCTCGAATCCGGGATAGATGCAGCGCTCACAGGCGAAATCTCCGATGCCTTCTTCTCGCTCGATCCCGCCGCCGTCGCCGACGCCCGGGGAGCCAGCGATGCGCCCGGTGATGAGGCGTCCGGCGCGGATGATGGCGACGGTACCGGGGAGGACACCACCCTGTTTCTTGTCATTGCCGGTACCCTGGTGCTCCTTGGCGCCGGCCTGCTCGTGGCAGCCCTCGTGATCCGTCGAACGGCGTCGTCCCCGGGCGGCAGGCCATAACAGCTCCGCAAATTCCGTCCGTTGGGGGTTGTCAAGGCGTCTTTCCCGGTGCACGCTCAGTGGGGAAAGGTGGTGTTCCCGTTTCGCCACCTAAAAGTGAGGCTCCACGATGTCTGTGCCACGGATAGGCTTCTCGCTCGCGGCCGCGTTGTTGGCGGCCATCGTCTTTGCCGCTGCAATGGCGTTGATGGCCTCACCCGCGACTGCACAGGGCGGAGTCTGCCCCGAAAACCCTGACCCGGTCGACGCCGATGATCCGAATGTCATCGTCGATACCCCTGTCGATGGCGATGAAGTGACGTCGCCGATGGCCGTAGAGGGCCAGGCGCGCGTCTTCGAAGCGAACGTCCGCCTCACCCTGTTCGATGCACAGGGCGACGAACTCGTCGATACCTTCACGACGGCTGCCGAAGCGGGGCCGGCCCTGGCGCCCTACGCGACCACGCTTGAGTTCGACGTGCCCGGAACCGGCCCCGGCTGCCTTCGCGTATTCGAAGAATCAGCCCAGGATGGGTCGCCAGTGAACGTCGTCCAGGTCGAAGTCACGCTCGTCGCCGACGAGGTCGAGCCGACTCCCGCGGCAACTCCCGGCCCGCCCGAGACGGGTACGGGGATCCTGGACCAGGCGAGCACCTTCTTCCCGCTGCTGGTGGTGCTGGTCCTGGCAATGCTGCTCCTCGCCTCCACCACATTCGCCGCCGTTTCCGGCTACCGCAGGCCCTGATCTTTCCCGGCCCTTGTGCGGCAGCGTAAAGGGCTGTTGGTTACATAAATCCAAAGACAGCGCCCGATCGTTCACTTGATAACGGGGCGGGATGCCGCCGCCTTCTGGACGAGTTTCTCGAGTGACTGCCCCGCCGCTATTCCCGGGAGGTGGCCACCGCCCCGTTCGATAACCTCCGTGGGCCTGCTACGGCGCATTCGTGCATCATACGGACATGGGGTTCCGCGACCTGACCCCCGAAGAGACGCACATCGTCCTCGCGAGCGAGCGCATCGTCCGTCTCGCGTTCCAGGCAGGCGGTGAAGTCTTCGTCGTCCCCGTTTTCTACGTCTGGAAAGACAACGCCCTCAACGGGTTCACCACCCCCGGGCGGAAAACCCGGATGGCCGGCGAAAACCCGCACGTCGGATTCCAGATCGACAGCACAGTCGAAACGGGCCCCTGGGAATGGGCCAGCGTATCGGGCAACGGCGCATTCGAGATCATCGACGATCCCGCCGAAGCGATGTCCTTTGCCGTGGACCTCGGCGACCGGCTCGCTGACGCTCCCGCGTGGGCCCAACAGGAACTCGAATCCCGCTTCCAGCGCCTTGGCCGCATAGCCTGGCGACTCCGGCCCCAGACCCTCCACGGCCGTGCACACGGCCCCGGCGAAGGTCACGACGAACCATCACCGGCCGTCCCATAAGTGGCCAACGACAAACCCCGGGGTGCTGCCAATCCGGGTCCTCAGCTAAGTCCCTACGCCGGGATCCAGTACTGGTGCTCGCCGCGCATTACCTTCGCGAGCTGCCCCAGTTCAAACATGTATTCCAGGTGGGCCAGCGTCTCGCCGACAGCCGCTCGCTGCATCCAGGGCTCGAAATCCTCGAGCTTCCCGGTTGCCCACTGCACGCGCCCGGCGACGTCCCACGCCGTCGAGCCGCCCTTGTCGACGCAGCGCAGCATCTCGTCGAGCCGCGCCTTGTGATGGTCATGGATCTCCGTGATGCGTTGCTTCAGCACCTTCACATCGAACTCGTGCGCCGGCAGGACATAGTCCGCGTCCAGGTTCTCGACAACATCGAGCGACCGCATGTAATCGCCGAGGGGGCTCCCGTGCGTCTGCGCATGGATAGACACGTTCGGCGTGATGGTTGGCAGGATGTGGTCACCTGTGAACAGGATCTTCCGGTTCGGCTCGTAGATGCACAGGTGCCCCGGCGAGTGCCCTGGCGTCCAGATCAACTCGAACTCAAAGTCCCCGGCTTTTACCACCTCGCCACCGCGCACCGAACGGTCCGGTGGCACCGCCGCCACCTTGTCGAGCATGCCCATGGAGCCCTGCGACATCGAGGGCGCGCTCATCTCCGGCACGCCGTGCATCTCCATGAACTTTTCCATGCCCGCCGTGAGCTGCTTCGGCGCCAGGTACCGGTCCTTGATGACCTCGGCGTCGCGCTCGTGGATCACGACCTCGCAGCTCGAAAGCTGCTTCAGCTTCCCGGCCATCCCGTAGTGGTCCGGGTGCACATGGGTGATGACCAGCTTCGTGATCTCGGACGGGTGCGAACCGTACTCGCGCATACCGTCTTCCAGCGCCTTGTACGCGTCGTCCGTATTCCATCCGCAGTCAATAAGTACCGTCTCGCCGCCGCGCTTGATGAGGTAGGGCATCACATAGGGCAGCCCCTTCGTTACGCGCGGCTTCTCTTCCAGCTCCTTCCGGAGCTTCTGCGCTTCCTCGATCGTGTACTGCGGAAAAGGCGTCAATAACTGGTAGACGCCTTCAAGGACCTCTGTCATCCGGTAACCCCGGTCTGAAGGCTCGCCGTCCCGTCCCGGGTTTGGCGGCAGGCCGGGCTCCCCCGGCGCACTTCATCCTACGTGATACCGTTCACGCGCCGCAAAACAATGGCGCTCAGCAGTCCATCGCACCGAACGTGTAACCCGCTCCGCCGAGCTGCGCCAGGATGGTCTCAAGCGCCGCTGCAGTCTGGCTCCGGTTGCCGCTGCCGTCGTGCATCAGGACCACCGCGCCGTCGTATGCGTTCTCGATAACATGGTTGGCGATGACCTGCGCCCCCGGCAGCCGCCAGTCATGCGTGTCGATATCCCAGAGCTCGATGCTCAAGCCGAGTTCGGCGGCCCGGGCGGTCACCGTCGCATCCACGCGTCCATACGGCGGCCGAAGGCACGTCGGCGTCACTCCCACGGTCTGCTGGATGACCTGTTGCGTCCCCTGCACTTCATTGAAGAACGCCTCCCGGCCGAGGCCCGTCAGGTCCGCGTGGCTAAAACTGTGGTTTCCGACCGCATGCCCCTCGTTCACCGTCCGCACCAGGATGCCGGGGTGACGCTGAACCTCCTGTCCGACGACGAAAAAGGTTCCCTGTGCACCGTGCTGCGCCAGCGTGTCGAGAATTGCTGGTGTCCACGTAGCATGTGGCCCGTCGTCAAACGTCAGGTAGATCGTCCCCGCAGCCGGTGGCGGCGTAGGGGTCGGTGTCGGCTGTGGCGCCGGCGTCGGGCTCGGGGTGGGACTCGGAGTGGGCGTTGGTGTCGGAGGCGGCGGCGCCTGGCCCGGGACGTTCCGCGCAATCCCCGGGATCGTGTAACTTACGCTCCCGGTTGCGGCAGCCTGTGGTGGCGCGCCCGCAAGCTCTGCCCACGTTTCCGGCCCTGCGACACCGTTGGGCACCAGGCCGCGCGCTTCCTGGAATGCCACCACAGCGCGACGCTGCGGTTCGCCGAAGCTGCCGCTCCGGTCCTGGTCGAGAAAATAGCCCCGCTCAAGCAGGAGCTGCTCCAGCACCTCGACCGCTTCTCCCTCGTCCCCGATACCCAGCTCAGGCTGCTCCGCTACCGCTGGCACAGGGTCGTATACCCTCAGAACCAGTCGCGCCGGGTCATCGAGCACAGTCACCTCGAACCCGGACATCACCTCCATCCCCAGGTACCACGTCATTTCCGCTTCGAAATCGCCAAGAAGGACTGCCTCGTGGATGTTGTCGTTATCATCGGCGGGAAGGCGTGCCGGGCCCGGGTATATTTCTTCGATACCATCGTCAGTCATCAGCCCGCGCCGCGCCGGGAAGAACTCCACGCCCAGCATCGTCTCGCCCTGGACGTCCACCGGGTCCCCCGTCCCGGGTTCCTGGGCAGGCACTCGCGCATACCTCACCCGGTACGACGGCATTCCCCCATCCCCAAAGTCCCAGGTGACCAGGTGAGCACCCTCAACCCGTTCCATCTGCACACCGAAGAGCGCTCCGGTCGGTTCACCGTCCACCGGTGCACCAATCTCGGCCGTTTGCCCCTGGAACGATCGAGTGTCGGCTATGTCGCGCACCTGCAGCACCCCGGCACCGTCACCAGGGTCGAACTGGACCGTCCACGGCACGCCCGAGCGGTCGATTTCGCCTGCCAGCATCCCGCCCGACGCACATTCGAATGTGACCGGCTTCCCTTCAACTTCCGCGGCCGGTCCCGCATACGGGGTGCAGACGTCGCCGTCGTCCAGCTCCACTTCCACCGGTGACGGCGGTTGGATCGGCTCAATACCCGCGGATTGCGGTGAGCCCGTGGCGGCAATTGCAAAGGCGACAAGCCCCAGCCCGGCGGCGAACGTTGCAGCTACGCTGACCATACGTTTCATGTCGGCCACCGTAGCATCAGGTTCCCGGTTCAACAGTCCGCTTGCGACGTTTGCAGGGGTGAGCCTCCCCTGCAAACGTCGCACGAACACCCGCTCAACAGTTCAGGGCCGCGAACGTGTATCCCTGTGACCGGAGCTGCGTAAGGATGATATCGAGAGCCGCGACCGTCTGCGCCCGGTTCCCGCCACCGTCATGCATAAGCACGACCGAGCCGTTCCGTGCGTTCCGGACCACGTGGTCGGCCATCGTTTGCGCTGCCGGCTGTGTCCAGTCCCCCGAATCAATCCCCCACATCACCATTGACATCCCCCGCGCCCCGACTTCGTTGGCTACCACCGCGTTCGTCCGCCCGTATGGCGGTCGGAAGCAAGTCGATGTGCGTCCTGTCGCGTTCGCGATGGCCGACTGTGTTTGCTCGATTTCGTGCGAAACGGCGCCGGCGCTCAACTGCGTGAGGTCCCGGTGCGTGTAGCTGTGGTTGCCGATCGTGTGCCCCGCTGAGACCGCCGATTGCAGCAGGCGCGGGTAATGCACCGCCTGCTGACCCACAACGAAGAACGTTGCCCGCGCGCCATGCGCAGCCAGCGTGTTAAGGATCGCCGGGGTCCACGTCGGGTGCGGCCCGTCATCGAAGGTCACGTAGATCGTCCCGGCGCCTGGCGCCGGCGAGGGTGTCGGAGTCGGCGGGATCGGCGTCGGGCTCGGTGTTGGCGTCGGAGTCGGTGGTGGTGGAGCCTGCCCGGGGACATCGCGGGCAATTGCCGGGACCACGTAATACTGCGCCTCTGTCTGGTCATCAGCATTCGCCGGCGTGGCCGTCGGCTCAGACTCCTGGGTCGCCACGGGCGTCGGCGTTGTCACATCCGTCGGGCCCAGGGCGATCGCTGCCGCGATGGCGAGCATCAGGCACCCGGCTCCCATCGCGAAAAGTCCCCAATGGTCCCGTATCACTTCCCGCATCACCTGTTCGCTCCCGCGAAACCTCCCTGTCGGTACTTCCCCTGTCCGAGGACAGTAACACCTGCAAGAAGGTTCCACCGGGGGTCGTCAAGGTGCTGCTGACGCGATACATGCGGACAGGTCGGGCTTGGCCCCCAGTCCCGCCACCATAATCCGCAATCCGCCGCCGTACCGCGAGCCCGGTCACAGTCCTGTGATCACTCGCGCCGGAACGGGTCTTTCGACTCCCCCCGCTGTTGCCCTTCGGCCGGCTGCTCCTGCATCGATGGCGGGCCGTTCCATACCGCCGCCAGGATCGCGGCCAGCGGACCAAAGAACATGCCCGCGATCGCCCACGCCGCGACGTTTGCCGAGCGTGCCTGCGCAATAAGGGCGCACAGGATGCCCCAGAGCGGCGCGCTGACCACTGCCAGCGCCATCACCTCGTCGAATGTGAAAACAAGACGGACGTCAACTGCTTCCATCGGGATGCTGCCTCCAGCTAAATGTGGCGGCAGCATCCCACCGGGTCGCGTCACGAGTTGTCGTTTCCGGCCAGGCTCGCGCCTATTCCTCGATGACCACCGTGCCCGCTGCCATGTCGCCCACGCGCTGCCGCATCGGGTTCGACATCGCCACCATGAAGCCCACCAGGTAAAGCATGATCCCGTCGACGAACCGCAGGACGTTCCGCCCGATGGCCTGGCCCCAGGTAATCTGTTCACCGTCATCCGCGCGTACGACGCGCACGCCCATCATCATCTTCCCGATCGTCTGCCCCTGCGTAGCCTCCATCACCACGAAATACCCCAGCACGGCAAGCCCGCCCACCAGGTAGACGAGTGCCATGCTGCCGGCGGCGAAGCTACCCGTAACGAACACCGCGAGGAGCCCGACAGCCAGCGCCACGAAGAACCCCACGACGTTCCCGGCCACCAGGTCGATGATCGCGCCAAGAATCCGGTTGCCGATGACTTCCGCCTCCTCCGGCTTCGGCGCGCCGGGGGCGGCAGGCTCTTGCATATGTGCGGGTGCACCCCAGTCCGGCTGCTGCGTCATATGCGAATCCCTCCCTGTACGTCATGTTCACCCTACAAGACGTACCCCGCCCCCCGTGAAGTTCCATCCCGGCTACGAAAAGCTCCGGGGCACTCAACGCGGACTTGACGCCTTCACCCGGCCGCGCCAGCATCCGGACACCCTGTTCAGTCATGGAGGTCGCCACCATGTCCTACGAGGACATCACCTACGAAACCGAAGGCCGTCTCGCCTTCGTCACCCTCAACCGCCCCGAAAAGCTCAACGCCCTCTCCAACAACCTCCGCGGTGAAGTCATGCATGCCATGAAGGAAGCTGAAGCCGACCCGGAGATCGGCGTCATCATCCTCAAGGCGGCCGGCCGCGCCTTCTCCGCTGGCTATGACCTCACCCCCTCTCGCGCCGCGGGCGACGACAGCCCCTACGTCCATCCCCGTTCGAAGCTCCCCGATACGGGCTCAACCCACCCTGGCCCGCAGGAGTGGTCGCGCCACGTCGTCGCCACCAACTGGACCATCTGGGAGCTCTCCAAGCCCGTCATCGCTCAGGTCCACGGCTACTGCCTCGCTGGCGGCACCGAGCTCGCCTCCATCTGCGACTTCCGCATCGTCGCCGAAGATGCGCAGATCGGATATCCACCCGTTCGCGCCATGACCAGCATGGACATGATGTGGGCGCCCTGGCACTTGCCGATGAGCAAAGCCCGCGAATTCGCGTATGTCGGCGACAGCCACAGCGGCGAGGACATGGAACGCCTCGGCTGGGCAAACTACGCCGTCCCCGGCGACCAGCTCGACGCCTTCGTCCAGAAGTTCGCCACCCGCATGGCCCATATCGACAACGACCAGCTCATGTACTCGAAGCGGTCAGTCAACCGCCAGTACGAAGTCATGGGCATCCGCACCGGCCTCTGGTCCGGGACCGAGATCCAGGCCCTCAGCGCTTATCGCCCCGCCGCAGGCGAATGGGGCAAGCGCGTCCGCGAAGGTGGGCTCAAAGCCGCACTCGAATGGCGCGACGGGCCCTTCCGCGACTTCCGCGGCCGCTACGAAACCGCCCCCCAGGAACGAGAACTCGCCCGCGGCGACGGCCAGCAAGACGCCCGCTCCGGATACGGCAACTAACGTCCCACTACCCTACCTCCCTCTCCCTTCCCGAAGGGAGAGGGAGGGTTCACCTCACCATTTCCCGCGCCAGGCGCTCCGGCCGGATGAACCGCGTGATCACAAAGCCCACCAGGCTGATCAAGATCGCCCCGAACAGCGCACTCCAGAACCCGTCGATGTCGAACACGATGCGGTCGAATTGCCCGGCAATCCATGCCGTCAGCGCCAGCAGCGCTGTGTTGATCAGGATGAGCCCCAGTCCCAGCGTCATGATGATCGCCGGCAACGCCCCCAGCACCAGCAGCGGCCGCAGGATCGCGTTCAGCGCCCCCAGGATGAGCGCCACCAGCATGGTCGACTCCCACCCTTCCAGGTGAATCCCGCCAACGATCGCCGCCGCGACCCACACCGACACCGCGGTGATCAGCCAGCGGATGATGAACGCCGCGATCTGCTCCTTCCGCGAAGGCCGCCGGAAGCTCCCCACGTTCGTGACAAAGACGCCCCGCATCACCGCATCATCGCACGCCGCACCCCAGACGCCACAGCCTGCCGCTATCGCAGAAGTCAGGAGCAGCCTCTCCTGCCAATTGCTTCACGAGCAGGTGCTGAGCGTGTGGCCGGTCACTCGTTCACAGGCACTCCACGCCCACCAATGGTAAAATAGAGTGAACAGTTTCCCTGCCCAGCCCGGAGTGTGCCCATGACCCAGGAATCCGAACCGATCTCCCGGACGGTCGGTCTCGAATCGGAGATGCGCGAAAGCTATCTCGATTACGCCATGAGCGTCATCGTCTCGCGCGCACTCCCCGATGTCCGCGACGGCCTCAAACCTGTCCAGCGCCGCATCGTCTGGGGCATGTTCGATGGCGGCGCACGCGCCGCCGCCCCCTACCGAAAGTCCGCCCGCATCGTCGGCGACGTCATGGGCCGCTACCACCCCCACGGCGACGCCCCCGTCTACGAAGCGATGGTCCGCATGGCCCAGGACTTCTCCATGCGCTACCCGCTCGTCGATGGCCAGGGCAACTTCGGCAGCGTCGACGGCGACCCCCCGGCTGCCCAGCGCTACACCGAAGCCCGCATGACCGGGATTGCAGAAGAGCTCGTCGCCGATATCGACCAGAACACGGTCGACTTCCGCGTCAACTACGACGGCAGCCACAACGAGCCCGAGGTTCTTCCCGGCCGGGTCCCGAACCTGCTGCTCAACGGCTCCTCCGGCATCGCCGTTGGCATGGCGACCAACATCCCGCCGCACAACTTCGGTGAGATCGCGGACGCCGTCACCATGCTCATCGACAACCCCGGCGCGACGCTCGACGACCTCCTCACTGTTGTTCACGGGCCCGACTTCCCCACCGCCGGCGTCGCCCTCGTTGGCAAGGAAAAGGAACAGCTCCGCCTCGCCTATGGCGAAGGGCGCGGCCGCATCGTCATGCACGCGCGCACCGTCATTGAAGAGTCCGCGCGCGCAGGCCAGAGCCGCATCGTTGTCACCGAGCTCCCCTACCAGGTCAACAAGGCCAACCTCATCGAGAAAATGGCCGACCTCGTCCGCGACCGGAAAATCGAAGGCATTTCCGACCTCCGGGACGAGAGCGACCGCAATGGCATGCGCATCGTCATCGAGCTCAAGCGCGACGGCCAGGCCAACCAGATCCGCAACCAGCTCTACAAGCACACCGCGATGCGCTCCTCCTTCGCCGTCAACATGATGGCCATCGTCGAAGGCCAGCCCCGCCGCCTTGGCCTCAAGCGCGCACTCCAGCACTTCATCGAACATCGCCAGAACGTCATAACGCGCCGCACCGAGTACCAGCTCGAAAAAGCACGCGAGCGCGAACACATCCTCGCCGGCCTCATCAAGGCCATCGATGTGCTCGACTGGGTCATCGCCACCATCCGGGGCGCCGACTCCGCCAACAACGCGCTCGAGCTGCTCCAGGGCCAGCTCGAGCTCCCCGACGCGGTCGTTTCACTGCTCGCCGACCGCAACCAGGCGCTCCCGCAAGGTACCGAAAACCCGTTCGACTTCAGCGAGGCGCAGGCCCGCGCCATTCTCGATATGCAGCTTCGCCGCCTGGCCGCCCTCGAACGCCAGGCCCTCCAGGAGGAGTACCAGGAGCTCATCGAGCGCATCGCCTACCTCGAGGACCTCCTCGCGAACCCCCGGAAGATCGACTTCCTCATCCGCGACGACATCAAGGATCTGAAGAAGAAGTACGGCGACAACCGCCGCACCGAGATCATCGAGGCAGACCCCACCGACATCCGTGAAGAAGACCTCGTCCCCCACCAGGAGAGCGTCATCACCATCAGCAAGCAGGGGTACCTCAAGCGCACCGCGCTCGAAGAGTTCCGCGTGCAGCGCAAGGGCGGCGTCGGCAAGAAGGGTCTGTCCGTCAAGGAAGAAGACGCCGTCATGCGCCTGGTCGTCTGCGATACGCACGACAACCTGCTCTTCTTCACCGAATCGGGGCGCGTCTACCACCTCCACGCCTACGACATCCCCGACTCCAAGCGCGCCGCGCGCGGTACCTACATCACCAACCTCATCGAAATAGAGAACAGTGACCGTGTCACGAACATCATCGCCGTGCGCGACTACTCTCGCGACTTCCTCGTCCTTGCCACCAGCAAGGGCCTGGTGAAGAAGACCCCGCTCGACCAGTTCGAAGAGGTCCGCCGCAACGGCAAGATCGCCATGCGCCTCGACGACGGCGACACCCTGGTCGCCGCACGCCTTGCAACGAACGAAAGCCACATCATGCTGGTTTCGTCCCACGGCCAGGCTATCCGCTTCGAGATAGGCGACCTCCGCGAAGCGAGCCGCATCAGCGGTGGTGTTCGCGGCCTCAAACTGCCGTCTCACGCCCATGTCGTCGGCGTCGAGACCATTGACGACGGCGAAGAACTGCTCGTCATTACGCAGCGCGGCATGGGCAAGCGGACCCGCGTTGACGAGTATCCACCTCAGGGCCGCGGCGGCCAGGGCGTCAAGACCGTCAACATCACCGACCGCACCGGCGAGGTCGCCTCCTGCCGCATCATCCAGCCCGACCAGGAGCTCATGCTCATCTCGCGCGATGGCATCGTCCTCCGCACCACCGTCGACAAGATCAGTCTCCTTGGCCGCAACACGCAGGGCGTCATCGTCATGAACGTCGGCGAAGGCGACGAAGTCTCCTGCGTTGCCGCAATCACGCTCTCCAATGCCGCCGGCCAGGCGCCACGGGTGCGCGGCAGCACACAGGCGACGCCCGCCGAACCGAGCCCCAACGGCGCCAGCGCCGACGAAAACGGCGCAAGCCCGGCCGAATAACCCCGGCCTCAGTCCTCCATCAAAGCGAAGGGGCCAGCATCCGTGCTGGCCCCTTTCGCATCCCTACCGCGCCCCGCTCCGCAATGCCTGCAATGCCAGCAACACCAGGATCGCCCCCAGCACCGCGAGCCCGATGCTGCGGAGATCAAACGAATCCACAGTCCCCCACCCCACTTGCACGCCGATGAAGCCGCCCACCGCGGCCCCCGCCAGCCCCACCACAATGGTGACGATGATGCCACCGCAGCCACCGCGATCAGGCCCCGGTACAATGAGCTGCGCAAGCACACCGGCGATCAGGCCAAGCAGAAGCCAGGCAAGGAGACCCACATCAATCCCTCCTCGTGGACGGTGTGCAGTGTAACCCCGACTCGCCATCCTGTGGCGACCCCGCGTCACCCTTTGCGCTCACGATCTCGTTACAGCACTGCGCCCGCGGGAGTACACTCGGTCACGCTGAAAGGAGGCCAGAAATGACTGCTGTGACCACCTTGCCACGCGACACATCTGCCGAAGATGTGCTTACCACACTCGACCGCGACGGATTCGCCATCGTCGAACGCTACCTCGACTCTGCCGACGTCGCCGCGAAGAAGGACGACCTCCAGCAAGTGCTCCGGTCCACACCCACCGGTCGCAACGACTTCGAAGGCTTCAGCACGCAGCGCATCTACGCGCTCTTTGCCCGCACCCGCGTCTTCGACGCGCAGGCGACCGACCCACTCGTCAGCGAAGTGCTCGGACGCGTCGTCGGTCCCGGTTTTCTCCTCAGCGCACCCGTCGGCATCAACATCGGCCCCGGCGAGTCTGCTCAGAACCTCCACCGTGACGATGGCGTCTATCCCCTCCCGAGGCCACATCCGCCCCTGGTCGTAAACACCATGTGGGCGCTCGACGACTTCACAGAGGACAACGGCGCCACCATCGTCGTTCCTGGTTCCCATCGCTGGGGCGACGAAGCCCCGGACGACTCCACGCCCACCGTCCGCGCCGTCATGCCTGCCGGTTCGGTCATGTTTTTCGTCGGCGACGTCTTCCATGCAGGCGGCGCTAACAACACAGATAGCCCCCGCCTCGGCGTCATCCTCGAATACTGCGCCGGCTGGCTTCGCCCCCAGGAAAATCACTTCCTGGCCGTGCCAAAAGAGATAGTCAAACAGCTCGACCCCGGGCTACAGGCCCTTCTCGGCTACAGCGTCTTCGGGAACCTGGTCGGGAATGTGGATGGCCGGCATCCGCGCAAGTTCCTCGAGGACGACCGCAAAGTCCGTGGCGGCACCCTTGCCCGCGACTGAGTCGCGTCTTCCTTAGTTGCCGCCCGCCGCCGCGACCGGATGGCCGCTCTCGGCATACAGCGCCGCGATCTCCGCCGCGTACCGGTCCAGCACGACATGCCGGCGGACTTCCAGCGTGGGCGTCAGCTCCCCCTCATCCACGTTCAACGCCCGCGGCAGGATGCGAAAGCGCACAACCTGTTCGTGCTCATCTCCCGCCGCGTTTGCCGCCTCGATTGCCTCCGCGACGGTCCGCTCGATCTCTGGTGACTCGCGAGGCTCGCCGTCGATACCGCGTTGCCGCGCGAACCGCTGGGCCGCTGCATCATCAAGCGTGACCAGCGCAACGAGAAAACGCTGCCTGTGGCCCGCGACCACCGCGTCGAGCACAAGCGGATGCGCCCGGATCCGCGCTTCGATAGCCTCGGGCACAATGTGGTGCCCGGTCGCCGTCACGATGAGTTCTCGCTTCCGGCCTGCGAGGATCAAATTGCCATCATAGTCGAACGTGCCCGTGTCGCCTGTGGCCAGCCACCCGTCGTGCGTAACCGGCGCCTTATCCCTTTCCTGGTCAAGGAACCCGGCAAAGACATGCCGCCCGCGCACGGCGAGTTCGCCACCCTCGCCCCGGGCGATCTCCGTCTCCCGGAGCGGTTTCCCCGATGTCCCTGTCTTGCTGTCACCGGGCGCGTTAAGCGTCGTGATCCCGCTCGCCTCCACCTGCCCGTACATGTCTAGGATCGGCATGCCCAGCCCCGCAAAGAAATCCAGCACGCTCGTCGGCGCGGGCGCTGCAACGTTGACGAACGCTCGAGAGGCATCCAACCCGAGCGCGGCCCGCATCTTCCGGTGCACGAGCCACTTCGAAGCACTGTGCCGCACGCGCAGGTGCACAGGCGAAGCATCCCCGCTCGCGTGTCGCTCACGCACCCCCTTGCCCGCCCGCACTGCCTGCTGGAACAGGAGCCGCTGCGGCGGCCACGAGGAGGCCATGCGTTGCTCGATGGCTGACTGGAAACGGTCCCAGATGCGCGGCACGCCAAGAAAGACCGTCGGATGAATGTCGTGAAGGTCCGGCCCGAGCCGCTCCGGCCCTCGCGAAAAGTACACCGCGTGCCCCGAGACGGCCGGCATGTACAGCGCGAAAAGTTGCTCGGCCAGCAGCGCCGTCGAAAGATAAGAGAGGTGGCGGTCGCGTGGCCCCATCCCGTAGTGTTCGGCCGCTGTTGAAGCCGTGAAATAGAGATTATCGTGCGTCAGTCGCGCCCCGCGCGGCGTACCGGTCGTCCCCACGGAATATGCAACGGCCGCGACATCGTCGGGTTGGAGCGTCTCTGTCCTCCACGCAAGCTCCCCGGCAAACGCCTCGTCGCCCTGGGCCATGAACTGCTCCCAGGTCAGACCGCCTTCGGGCGGCAGCGCATCGTCCGCCAGCGAAACCACGCGCGGTGCACGCTCGTCATCGGCGCGACCCGAGGCCAGTTCGGCGAGCTCCGCCGTGTCTGCCAGCACAATTCTGGCACCAGTCTCCCGGCAAATCCGGCGGATATCGTTCTTCGGAAACGTGGGAAACACCCCGGCCGGGACAAGTCGCGCTGTCATCGCACCCACAGCAAAGATTGCCCACTCTTGCCTGCTCGGAGCTACGAGCGCCACCGTCTCGCCCGGCTCCATCCCGAGCGCGATGAACGCCCGAGCGGCCCT
>SKSF01000066.1 GCA_007118095.1 Dehalococcoidia bacterium | reverse complement strand
TTCGACGGTGCGGAGGACCTCGCGGGAGCGCGAGGTGAGCATGAGGTAGAGGGATTCGGGCGTGGTGATGAGGATGTCGGGCGGGTTGCGGCGGATGTCTTCGCGTTCGGACGTGGGCGTGTCGCCGGTGCGAGTTGCGACCGTTATGTCCGGCGCTTCGCGGCCTTCGGCCTGGCACGCGAGGCGCAAGCCCGCGAGCGGGGCGCGCAGGTTGCGCTCGATGTCGTACGAGAGTGCCTTGAGCGGCGAGATGTAGAGGACGGACACGCCCTCCCGGCGCGCGGGGCGGCCGTTGGACCGCGCGGGCAGTGGCGGGCGCTGGAACAGGCGGTCGAGGCAGTAGAGGAAGGCGGCGAGCGTCTTTCCGGAGCCGGTAGGCGCGAGCAGGAGGGTGTGCTGTCCGCGCGCAATGGCATCCCACCCAAGCTCCTGGGCCGGTGTGGGGTGGGCGAAGGTGGAGGCGAACCACGAGCGCGCCGGGGCGCTAAAGGCTTCGAGGACACGGGACGGGGCAGAGTCGCGAGTCACCTGCCTATTGTGCCAGAGCCTGTCTCGCTAGAACAGGCGTTCTATTGGTGCTCGGCCTCGCTGGCCTCGTCGTCATCCTGCTCCCCGGGAGGGAGCTGACGCTTCCTACCATCTCCGAGTTCGGTGTCTCTGCGCTCGTCCTCAGAGGGGACGATGAAGCCGAGGCGGCGCTGGCGCGCGTCCTGCTCGGGGTGGATTTCGACGCGGTAGATGGTTTGGAAGGGAAGGAAGGCCTGGATGGCGTGGTCGTGCTCTTCGGAATGGGTGTGCAGTGCGACCCAGGTGTCCGAAACGCCTGAGATGCCCTTGAGGTAGTGCCGGGTGCCGTCGACGGTGATCAGTTCGACGATGGGGGAGTTGCAATTGGTCTGTTCGCAGAAGGCCTGAACCGAGCCGGGGAGGACTTTCTCGAAGAACTGGCGGTCGAAGGGGATGCCGGGGGTCGATTGCTGAGCTTGCTGTTGCTGTGCTGTCGGGACGGGTGCGACGCCCGGGGGCAGATAGATGACGTTCGCCGGTTGTGCCATAGGGCAAGCGTAGAGCTCCGCCGGGGGCGCAACAAGGAGAAGGCGCGAGCGGAATGAGGGCTCGTATGGGAACATTATGCCGCGACCAGGATCGACACTTGCGAGACGAGGCAGGGCGAGAGATGAGCACTGGAAATGGCGACGGTCGAGCGACGCACCGGCTTTATGACGCGGACGGGGAGGTGACACGCGACCGCCCGTGGATCTTCCGGACGTATTCAGGACATTCGAGCCCGGCGGCATCGAACGCGCTGTACCGGTCGAACCTTGCGGCCGGGCAGACGGGGCTGTCGATTGCGTTCGATCTGCCGACGCAGACGGGATATTCGTCCGACCATCCGCTGGCGAAGCCGGAAGTGGGGAAGGTGGGCGTGCCGGTGAACAGCCTGGATGACTTCCACATGCTGTTCGAAGGCATCCCGCTCGAGCAGATGAACACGTCGATGACGATCAACGCGACGGCGATGTGGCTGCTGGCGCTGTATGTCGCACTGGCGCGGGAGCGTGGCGAGGAGGAGTCGAAGCTGCAGGGCACGACGCAGAACGACATCGTGAAGGAATACCTGGCGCGGGGGACGTACATCTTTCCGCCAGATGCGAGCTTCCGGATGACGGCGGAGATGTACGAGTACTGCCTGGAGAACATCCCACGGTGGAACCCGTCGAACATTTGCTCGTATCACCTGCAGGAAGCGGGAGCGACACCGGCGCAGGAGCTCGCGTTTGCGCTGGCGAACGCGACGGGCATCCTCGACATCCTGCGGGAGCGCGGGCAGGTGCCAGAGGAGCGGTTCGGAAGCATGGTTTCCCGGGTGAGCTTCTTCGTGAACTCGGGCATCCGGTTCATCGAAGAGATGTGCAAGATGCGCGCGTTCGTGGAGCTGTGGGACGAAATCACGCATGAACGGTACGGGGTGCAGGACCCAAAGCACCGGCTGTTCCGGTATGGCGTGCAGGTGAATTCGCTCAACCTGACGGAACAGCAGCCGGAGAACAATGCGTGGCGCATCCTGATCGAGGCGCTGGGGGTGACGCTGAGCAAGAAGGCACGGTGCCGGGCGCTGCAACTCCCGGCATGGAACGAGGCACTTTCGCTGCCGGGGCCGTGGGACCAGCAGTGGGCGTTGCGGTTGCAACAAATCCTGGCATACGAGACGGACCTGCTGGAGTACCCGGACATCTTCGACGGGTCGCCGGTGATTGAATCGAAGGTGGCAGAGTTGAAAGAGCAGGCGCGCACCGAGATCGAGCAGATCGACGGTATGGGCGGCCTTCGCGCGGCGGTGGACTCGGGATATATGAAGACCCAGCTCGTGCGATCGATGGCGGAGCGGATGAGCCGCATCAACTCGGGGGAAAAGGTGATCGTTGGGGTCACCGACTGGGCCGAGGGGCTGGCGTCACCGCTCACCAGCGGCGAGGGGGGCGGCATCTTCGAGGTGGACAGGGAAGAGGTGGCGAAGGCGATTGCGTCGCTGGACGAGACGCGGTCGAAGCGCGACGAGGCCCGGGCGCAGGCGGCGCTGGCCGGGCTCCGGGAGGCGGCGGCAAGCGGTGAGAACATGATGGAAGCATCGATCGAGTGCGCGCTGGCGCGCGTCACGACCGGCGAATGGGGCGACGCGCTGCGGGCCGAGTTCGGCGAGTACCGCCCGGCGACGGGAGTCGAAGGGCAACAGCTCTCGTTGGACAGCGAACGGACGAGGGAGCTGCGCGAGCGGTGCGACGCGTTCGCGCAGCGGACGGGACACCGCCCGCGGATCGTGGTCGGGAAGCCGGGGCTCGACGGGCATTCGAACGGCGCCGAGATCATCGCGGTCGCGGCGCGGCACAGCGGGTTCGATGTCGTCTACTCGGGCATCCGGCTGACCCCGGACGAGATCGTGCAGAGCGCGCTGGAAGAAGGCGCCGACATCATCGGCGTCTCGATCCTGAGCGGGTCGCACCTGGAGCTGGCCGACCAGATCCTCGAGCGGCTGGAACAGGCGGGCGCACGGGAGCACCTGCCCGTGATCTTCGGCGGTATCATCCCGACGGCGGACCGCGAAAAGCTGCTCGCGAAGGGAGTACGGCGGGTGTTCAGCCCTTCGGATTACAACCTGGCGGACGTGATGACGGTGATCATGGACCTGGTGGAGGAGGCGCCGGGGGTCGGCGCCCATTGAGCGGGGAGTCCGCGGCCTCCCGGGAGCTGATCGAGCGAGCGGCACAGCTCGACAAATGGGCACTGGGCCGGCTCCTGCGCGTGTTCGAGGACAGCCGGGCGGAGAGCATCGAGACGCGGGCAACGGTGCTGTCGCAGCTCGACGCCGCCGGGCACCGGGAGCTGGCACCCGTGTACGGGTTCACCGGGACGCCGGGGGCGGGAAAGTCGACGCTGATTGGCGAGCTGGCCTCGCGGATGGTGGCCGGTGAAGACGAGGCGTCGGTGGCAGTACTGGCGGTCGACCCGACGAGCCAGCGTTCGGGCGGGTCGATTCTCGGCGACCGGACTCGCGTGCGGTTTCCGCTGGACGAGACGCGGCTGTTCTTCCGGAGCCAGGCATCGGACCGGGAGCTGGGCGGCATCGGGCGGGGGACCTACCAGGTGGTGCGGCTGCTGGAGCGGCTGTTCCGGTACGTGATCGTGGAGACGGTGGGTATCGGCCAGAGCGAAATCGAGGTGGAACGGCTGGCAGACCGGGTCTACCTGGTGCTGCAGCCGATGGCGGGAGACCAGGTGCAGTTCATGAA
>SKSF01000075.1 GCA_007118095.1 Dehalococcoidia bacterium | reverse complement strand
TTCACGCCGCGGTCACGTGCCTGCTCGTAGGGCTTCGCGCCCGGGAACGATGGCAGCAGGCCATGGTGGACATTGATGACCTGGAGCGGATAGCCCCCGAGGAAGACGGGGGACAGCACCTGCATATAGCGCGCGAGCGCCACGAAGTCGACGCTGTGCTCGCGCAGGAGCTCGAGCTCCTTCTCTTCCTGCTGCTGTTTCGTGTCCTTCGTGATCGGCACGTGGTAATAAGGAATGCCGAAGCCTTCGACCACCGGTCGCAGGTCAGGGTGGTTCGAGATGACGAGCGGGATCTCGGCGTGGATCTCCTGCGCGCGCTGCCGCCAGAGCAGGTCGAGCAAACAGTGGTCATATTTGGAGACCATGATGGCCATCCGCGGCGGCTGGTCGGTCGAGCGCAGGCGCCATTCCATGTCGTACTGCGCGGCGAGCGACGTCATCCCCGCCGACAGGCCTTCCAGCGTCGCCTCGCGCGGTTCGAACTGCACACGCATGAAGAAGCGCCCGGTGCTCTGCTCGGTGTGCTGGCGCGCTTCGACAATGTTGGCGCCGTGGAGGGCGAGCATGGAGGTGACGCCGGCGATGAGGCCGGGGCGGTCGGGCGAAGTAACGGTGAGGATGCCGTGCGTCATGAAGCAATAGTGACGAGTCAGCCGGGCAGGGGAAAGTGGGCCGCGGCGGGCAGGCGCCCGGGCACGATGGTCACCGTTCATGCGCCCGCTTTTGCGCCGAAGACGCCGGCGTGTCCAGACTTGGCTATCGCACAGTGAGGTCAGTACACGTGACAGCAGCCCGGTTCGGCAGAAGGCCCGCGCAGCCATGGCACAAAGGGGTGGCTGCATCATCGCGCCACGTGACCATGCGCGACGGCGTGCCCATCGCCATCGACATCATGCGACCCGGGGATGCGGCCCCGGGTGAGCGATTCCCCACCGTTTTGATCATGGCGCGCTACTGGCGAAGCTTCGCCCTGCGCGGCCTCGCCCCGCGCAATCGTGCGCCCATCGGCCCCCGCGACCCCATCGCCGACTTCCTGGTCGCGCGCGGCTACGCTGTGGTCATTGTCGATTCGCGCGGGTCCGGCGCCTCTGGCGGCAGCACTCCATACCCGTTGAACGACGATGAGCTCCGCGACTATGCCGAGGTGGTCGATTGGGTGACGGGCCAGCCGTGGTCGGACGGCAATGTGGGCGCGACGGGCATTTCGTACGAAGGCGTCACGGCCGAGCTCTTACCGGCGGCGCACCCGGGGGCGACGCGTGTGGTGATCCCGCAGCAGGTCGAACTGGACAACTACACCGACGTGTTCTTCCCGGGCGGGATCTTCTTCGAATGGTTTGCGAAGGGCTGGCAGCACACAAACGAGGCACTCGACCGCGGCAGGCTCCCCGATGAATGGGGCGGCCGCCTGGCCAGCTTGTTCCTGAAGGGCGTGCGGCCGGTGGATGACGACCGTGACGGAAGCCAGCTCCGCGAGGCCATCTCCAGCCACGCGGCCAACGCTGATGTCGCCGCATATGCGCGCGCCATCACCTACCGTGACGACCCCTTCGGCCCTTCGGGCGTGACGCTCGACGACTTCAGCGTCTCCCACTACCGGGACGATATCGAACGCTCGGGCGCGGCCATCTTCAGCTGGGGAAGCTGGCTCGATGGCGCCACGGCCGACACCGTCATCCGCCGCTTCACGACGTATTCGAACCCGCAGTGGGGCGCAATTGGCGCGTGGAGCCATCGCTACCTCAACCACGCCAGCCCCTTTGCGCCGTCGAAAAAGCTGCGCCCGCCGCGCGACGAGGCCTGGCAAGAGCTCACAGCCTACTTCGACCACTACTTGAAGCGGCCCGCAGACGGCAGCGCCGACCTGCACGACGAGCGGCGCCTCTACTACTACACGATGGGCCAAGAGGCGTGGAAGATGACGGCCACCTGGCCGCCGGAGGGCGTCAGGTCCGAACGCTGGTACTTCGCGGATGCTCACGTGCTCTCACCTGAGGCGCCATCGCAACCGGCAGGCGCCGACGACTACGAGATCAACTTCGAAGCGACGACGGGCAAAGCGAACCGGTGGCGCGCCATGGACGGCGTCACGAAGGTCCACTACCCAAACCGCGCCAAAGCCGACCGCCGGCTGCTCATCTACACCAGCGCGCCGCTCACCGAAGACGTGGAAGTCACCGGCTATCCAATCGTGACGCTGTACGTCCGCTCGACGGACAGCGACGGCGCGTTCTTCGTTTACCTCGAAGACGTGGACGAGCGTGGCCGCGTGACGTACGTGACCGAAGGGCTGCTGCGAGCGCTCCACCGCAAGGTGAGCGCCGACGAGCCCTCGCTGACACTGCACGTTCCGCACCACTCGTTCCGGCGCGCCGATGGTCAGCCGCTCATCCCCGGCGAAGTTGCCGAGTTGCGGTTCGGCATGTTGCCGACCTCGGCGCTCATCCAGAAGGGACACCGCCTCCGCATCGCCATAGCGGGCCACGACAGCGATTCATTCGCGCGCATCCCGGCGACCGGCGACCCGGTGATCACCGTCGAACGGAACAGCGTCTACCCGTCCGGCGTCGAGCTCCCGGTCATCCGCCGGACCGGCGGCTGAGGAGCCGCATCGCGCATTGCCTCTCACCCGCGTCAGGCAGGAGCCGGGCTCGCCTCGAAGAACCGGACGAACTCGGCGGCCACCGCTTCGGGTACCACGGCCGGCGCCGCATGGCCCGCCCCGGGGATCGTTCGCACCTCGCAATCCGGTACGTGAGCGGCAACATGGCGAATGCCATCGTCGAACCACTCCCAGGGAGTTTCGTCCCCGCGCAGGAGGAGGACAGGCGCACTGATGCTCGCAAGGGATGCCGGGTCCGTCGGACTGGTCTCCTCTCCTTGCCCCATCTGCGAGAACAGCTGGAGTTCAGCCGGGATATTCGGCGCCGCCAGGTCGAGCCCGCCTGACGAGACGATCGCCTCCATCTCCTTCTCATTGGTCACCAGCTCGGTGAACACGCGGGCGGCCTCGTGCATCTGGCCCTGACCGGCGTATTCGCCCATGCGCGTGACCGTCGCGGTGAACCTGTTGAACCCGTCCTCGTCTAGGGCTTCGAGTACCGGCGGTTCGTAGCCGGCCACAGCGGAGACCGCCTCGCTCTGTGCAGCGGCGCCGAGCGTGAACATCGCGCCCTGCGACCATCCAGCCACGCTCACTGGCTCGCCGATGCTGTCGACGAATGCCGTGACGTCTTCGACCAGGCGTTGGACGGCGCAATCGGTGCTGCTGCCGCTTAACCCCTTGCCCCTGGTGCTGGGCAGGAAGCAGGTAAACCGGTCGGCCAAATGGGGCACGACCCCCGTCCAGGCGGTTTCGCCATCGAAGAGCGCCCCGTGGACGAGCACGACCGGGGGACCATCGCCAATGACACGGCCAGCAATCTCGGTGCCGTCGGCTGACTTTGTCCGGTGGATGCGTTCGCCAGTCATCATACTCTCCTTTCATGACTCTTCTGGTGCTGTGCGGCCGCTTTCCGGGCCCCGCAGAAGGCCGTTGTGAACCAACCTCTCTCACCGGCACACGGGAAGCTCCGCCGTACGTGGCTGCAATCAGGGTTGTAGCCGGTAGAAGCGGAAAAGCGGGTGGTCGAGGTCGAGCGCCTCTACATCGGCGAAACCAGCGTCCTGTGCATAGCCACGCAACGTGGCTGGCCGGATGACCGTCCCGGTACCCACCGACGGCGGGTGCGACATCCCGTCCGGGAGACACACAAGCACGCTGATCCCGTACAGGAGCCGCTCCACTTCGTCGGCCGGCGCCGTGAACTC
>SKSF01000048.1 GCA_007118095.1 Dehalococcoidia bacterium | reverse complement strand
GCGGGCAGCGGGCAACCTTAATCATAGACCTCGCGGAGAAGCTCTTCAGCCCGCCAGATCTGGCGCCCCCGGATGCGCCCGTGTGGAACGAGGACACCCAACGATTGAAGCGTCTCAATGGCAGACTTGGCTGTCGGATATGTCGTTTCCGCAAACTGCACGACATCCGGTACAGAAACGAATGCCCTATCCATCACAAGCTCCAGTGCGAGTATTGGGTATTTGGAGTTGGTCGCCGTTCGCACCTTTTGCTGATACTGCTCGTGGAGTTCCATCACCCTCTGTACGCGCCCGAGTGCATCGGCTGCTGCCACCTTCATGGCTCTCAGCATGAAGATGATCCATTCCGTCCAGGCGCCTTCGGTACTAACCGCGAGCAAACCATCGCGATACGCTCGATCTTCATCCAATAGAACCGGGCTCAAATAAAGCAGCGGTCTGTCCAATACGCCTTCTTGCATGAGGTGAAGGGGAACCAGTAACCGGCCAAGCCTCCCGTTGCCGTCTTCGAATGGATGTATAGCTTCAAACTGATAGTGACCAATTGCGGCATCCACTAGCGGCGAATAGACCGAATCCTCGTGCGAGAACGCCAGCCAATCCTCCATGAGGGCAGGTATGCGTTCGACGGGCGGCGGAATAAATCGCGCCTTGTGGATACCCTCGGCACGGTTCCCTATGTACACGTCTTGAGCGCGATAGGCACCGGGGCGCTTGTCAGCGCCGCGAACCCCGAGGAGTAGTCGGCTATGCAGCTCCTTCACCAATGAACTGTCAAGACGTCGACCGTCGGCGAACCATTCTTGCGCTAGGTCAATCGTCGCGAGATAGTTGAACACCTCATAGATGTCCGTATCTTCCTCCGGCGCTTCGCCCGCCGCTTCGCTGAGGAGCAGGTCCCGGACTTCTGTTCGGGTCCCTTCGATACGGCTGCTTAGGACCGCCTCGCGCCTTGCGAGGGGTCGGATAACCAGATCGATGTTCTTAATGAGCCTTGCCTGCCCGGTGAGCTCGCTAATCACAGCACGAGCATCGTCAATTGCTCGCAGCAGGTCCCACGAAAGCTCCACCTCCGGTCGGAGGCCAGCTGGGACGAATGCCTCCGCGCCGTCAGCCGCTGGAACTAGCTGGCCCGGAGCCTGGGAACTGAAGTCTGTTCGCCGCATGATTAAAGTTTCGCGCTCGTAACTTTACTCCGCAACCCGCAGGCTAAAGCATCCTTGAAACCGATCATCTGCTCAGCATTAAAGCAAGGGCGACCATACTTTAACTGTCCCACCCGCGATGAAAGCCACCTTTCACCTCAACCCTCTCCTACCCTCTTCCCGGTGCCCGTGCTAGGCTCGCGTTTGCTACCAGCCTGATCGCGAGGGCCAACACGGCCCCGTGTCCCGGAGAAGGGGGTACCGGTCCCGGTGTACACGGACCTTGCAGTTTTCACGGGCCGGGTTCACCCGGAGCTCGCCCATCAGATTTGTGACCGGCTTGGCCGACCTGTCGGCAAAGTCGACGTCTTCGAATTCAAGAACGAGAACATCTTCGTCCAGTACCAGGAAAACATCCGCCAGCGCGATGTCTACCTGGTCCAGCCCTTCTGCAGCCCGGTCAGCACTTCGATCCTCGAACTGCTCATCATGATCGATGCCGCAAAGCGTGCATCCGCGGGCCGCATCACGGCCGTCATCCCCTATTTCGCCTACGGCCGCAGCGACAAGAAGGACCAGCCCCGCGTCCCCATATCCGCACGCCTCATGGCCAACCTCATCGAGACCGCCGGCGCCGACCGCATCCTCACGCTCAACCTCCACGCCGGGCAGATCCAGGGCTTCTTCAATGTCCCCGTCGACGAGCTCAGCGCCCTCTACCCGGTGAGCAATTACCTGCGCGAACAGCGGCTCGAAAACTACACAGTCGTCGCCACTGATGTCGGCGACGAGAAGCGCGCCCGCGATATGGCCGCCCGGCTCAATATCCCGCTCGCCATCATCGAAAAACGCCGTATCGGCAACACCGAGCGCACCGAGGCGATGAACGTCATCGGCGATGTCGAAGGCCGCAACGTGCTCATCCTCGACGATGAGATCGACACCGCCGGCACCATCACCGAATCGGTCCGCGTCCTACGCTCGAAAGACTGCGCGGAGATCATCGTCGGGACCTACCACCCCATCCTCAGCGGCCCGGCAGTGGAGCGCCTCCGCGCGGCCGATGTCCGCGAGATCGTGGTCACGGACTCCGTACCGGTGCCGCCAGAGAAGCGGCTTCCGAACATGACCATTATCCCGACAGCGCAGCTCTTCGCCGATGCCATCACCCGCATCCACTCCGGCCAGAGCGTCGGTGCGCTCTTTCAGTAGCCCGGCCCGCGCGCTGTCCCCCGCGCGGCGCTGCGGTATGCTTGCGGTAATGGTGCAGCCGTCTTGAATCACCGGGCGGCGCACAGTTCCTTTCAGATAGCAGGTGACTGTCATTGAGTGACACCTCGGACATCAACGAACGTATCCGCACGCGGCGGCGCTGGCTCCCAGAAGAAGTCCCCCCGGAAAGCCAGCGGGCAGCACTCTACCGCCTCTCCTCGGCCATCCGCCGCACCATCGAGGCGATGATGGATACGGACGCGTCCCCGGCTCAGCTCGACGCCCTGGCCACCGAGGCCGAACAGCTCGCCGAACACCTCGAGGCGGGGCCCCGTGGACGGGCCTTGTGGGGATACGCCGAGTCGTCGAACAGCGGCGACGCCGACGCCGGGTTCGATAACAGCCCCGTCATCGGCCCCGCCAATCCCATCGCCGCCCCCCTCAACCTCCGCGTCGAAAACGACCGCGTCCTCGGCACCGCCGTCTTTGGGCAGCAATACGAAGGCCCGCCGGGCCATGTCCACGGCGGCATCGTTTCCGCCGCCTTCGATGAGCTCCTCGGCATGGCCCAGTCGCTGAGCGGCACTTCCGGCATGACCGGCCAGCTCGTCGTCAACTACCGCAGCCCCACCCCGCTCTTCCGCGAGCTTCAGTTCGTCGGCAAAGTCGACCGCGTCGAAGGCCGCAAGATCTACACCTCTGCCACGCTCCACGACGGCGACACCCTTTGCGCCGAGGCCGAAGGCCTCTTCATCTCCGTCGACTTCTCGCGCCTGCGGACCATCGCCGAAGAGCGCCAGTCGCGTTAGCCACCGCGCAACGGCCTGATCCGTGGACCTCTCGTCCATGGAACCGGGGCCGTCCGGCCGGAATTCGCTCACTTCCGGCAGACCCTGGCCTACGATAGCCCTAAATGCCGAATGACCTGCCATCAATAATTGAACAACTTCCTGCGTCCAAACGCACCATCGTCGAGTACCTCAAGGCCAACGAGCCAGCTCGTGCCGAGGACATTGCCGATGCGCTGGGGGTCACGGTGTCGGGTATCCGGCAACAGCTCGCGGGCCTCGTCTCGGAGGGATTCGTCACCTACGAAGCCCACCGGGGACAGCCGGGACGCCCCCGCCACCTCTACCGTCTCACCGAGCACGGCGATGGCCTCTTTCCCCGGAACTACGGCAGCCTGGCGGTCGAAATGGTCCAGTTCATGGGCGAAGAAGACCCCGCGCTCCTCGATCGCCTGCTCGAACGCCGCAGCTCACGCAGACTCGAACGGCTCCGCCCCATGCTCGAAGGCGCACCCTTTGACGAACGAGTCCGCCTCGTCGCCTCAATGCTCGACACCGAAGGCTTCATGGTGCGTGTCGAAGAAACGCCCGACGGCTACCTCATCGTCGAGCAGAACTGCTCCATGCTCGATGTCGCTCGTGCCGATGTGCGCCTGTGCGACAGCGAGCTC
>SKSF01000142.1 GCA_007118095.1 Dehalococcoidia bacterium | reverse complement strand
TTCGGGCGAATCGCGGCTTGCGGGATGATCTCGCAGTACAACAACGCGGAACCGGTGCCCGGGCCGAACAACCTGACGGCGATCGTCCGCCAGCGGCTCACGATGCGAGGGTTCATCCTCTCCGATCACCTGGACCGGCGGCCGGCTTTCGAGCAGGACATGGGGAAGTGGCTTTCCGAGGGCAAGGTGAAAAGCCGGGAGACGATCGTTGAGGGTATCGACCACGCTGTCGATGCGTTCGTCGGGCTGCTGCAGGGCGAGAATACCGGCAAGATGCTGGTGAAGGTTGGGCCGGAGCCGGGCGAATCATGAGAAAGGGTTCAACGGAGGGCGTCCAGGCGGCGGGGACGGCGGACGGCAGCCCTGGCACCACGACGCAGGGGAGCTCGCGAACGGCAACCCCGCGCGAACAGGCGCCCCTCATCATCGAAGCGCGGGGGCTGGTGAAGCGTTATGGCGACTTCACTGCGGTCGCCGGGATTGACTTCGAGGTACCACGAGGTGAGTTCTTTGGGCTGCTCGGACCGAACGGTGCGGGGAAGAGTTCGACCATCCGCATGGTAAGCGGCGTGTTGCCGATCTCGGGCGGGGAGCTGTACGTCGGCGGGTACGACGTGCATTACCAGGACCGTGAGGTGAAGCGGCTCCTCGGAATCGTCCCGCAGGATGACAACCTGGACCAGGACCTCACCGTACGCCGGAACCTGGAAGTGTACGCGCGGTACTATGACATCCCGAAAAAGGTCGCTGCTGAGCGCATCGAAGAGGCGCTGGAGCTGATGCAGCTTGAGGACTGGGGTGGCGCGCAGATCGATAACCTTTCGGGCGGGATGAAGCGGCGGCTGGTGATTGCCCGGGCGCTCATCAACGACCCCGACCTCCTGATCCTGGACGAACCGACGACAGGCCTCGACCCACAGGCGCGCCACCTGGTGTGGCGGAAACTGCGCCTGCTTCGCGAGCGCGGTGTGACGATTCTGTTGACGACTCACTACATGGACGAGGCAGAAATCCTGTGCGACCGGCTCATCATCATGGACCGGGGGCAGAATATCGCCGAAGGAAACCCTCGCGACCTGATCACGCGGCATGTGGGACGCGAAGTGCTGGAAGTGCATCCGCTCCCGGAGGAGCGCGCCGCGGTTCTGCGGGACCTGGAGGAGAACGTTGGTGAGAGCGGCCGAATCGAGACTGTCGAGGACGTTATCTATGCGCTCGGCGTGACGGAAGAGCACCACCGCCGCGTTGAAGGGCTGATCGCCGACCCGTACCGGGTGAACTTCAGGCGGGCAAACCTTGAAGACGTGTTCCTGTCGTTGACGGGCCGCGGCCTGGTCGAGTAGGGGGTCGATGAGCATGACGGCTGGCACCGGCGAACGTACCCACGCGCCGCGGCCGCGCCGGCCGCGCGGGGAACTGCCCTATATCGGCCTGGCGATTCCCGGGCGGCTTACGTTCCGGGTATGGCAACGGAACCGGGATGTGTTCTTCCAGCTCTGGAGAGCGGAGTTGCTACCGCCGTTGCTCGAACCGCTGGTGACGTTGCTCGGCCTTGGCCTCGGGCTGGGCGCGTTCGTCCAGCTTGGCGGGGACATCGAGTACGTGCAGTTCCTGGCACCGGGCATTCTCGTTGCCTTTCCAATGTTTGTGGCGACGTTCGAAGCGTTGTATGGCGCGTATTTCCGCATGACTCAGCACGGGACGTACGACGCGATCGCGGCAACACCGGTGCGTCCGGAAGAAATCGTGGCCGGGGAGATCGCCTGGGCCGCGTCACGAATGACCCTCAACACGGCATTGATCGCGCTGGTGCTGCTGGTGTTAACGCCGTGGCTCGATTTGGTGGGTTCGCCCCTGATCATCTTTACGATCCCGATCGCGTTCGTGACGGGCGTGCTCATTGGGAGCATCGGCATCGCGTTCACGAGCCGGGCACGCTCGGTGAGCCAGCTTTCGTACTTCTTCAGCCTGTTCATCCTTCCGATGTTCTGGTTCAGCGGGGGTTTCTTCCCGATCGACGAGCTCCCCGGCTGGGCGGGGACGGTAGCATGGTTCTTCCCGCTGACGCATGCGGTCGACCTTAGCCGTGCGCTGGTAACCGGAGATGTCTATGCCGGGCTGATCGTGAACATGCTCTGGCTGATCCTGGCTGCCATCCCCGCGTTCTGGCTGGGGCTCGCGGCGATGAAGCAGCGCATCGTGAAATAGGCGAGCGGATCCGGCTACTCGCTGCCGGGGATTGTCAGTTCGCGCCCGACACTTATGAGGTCGGGGTTTTCGATCCCGTTCTCCCTGGCGAGCTCTTCGACGGAGACTTCGAACTGCCGGGCAATCTGACCCAGGGTGTCACCGGGCTGCACCGTGTACGTCGTGGCTGCCGATTCGGGGGTCGACCCGGATTCGTCAGCTTGCGGAGTGACTTCGACGCCGGTGGCACCGCCGTCAGCGTCCCGGGGTGTCGCGGTCGCGTCGTCCGCCGAACCGCTGTCCGAGCCGCAGGCGGCAATCAATGCGACGAAGAGGCACGATAGAGGTAGCAAGGCCCTGCGCATCATTGGCACAGGGTAGAGGAATCGCAGCGGAGTTAATAGCCGGTGATGTGAAAGATGCGCCCGGGTGCGCTTCCAGGACAAACGCTGCAAGCAAGCTGCAATCCGGCGCAAGGTCAGCGTTAGGTACAGACGCGCCCCCGACCGTTACGTTTGAACCTCAATAGCTGTGGTGGAACGTGCTCTCTCCGGAGTCGTCCACAGGAGGTGTGCTATGGATACCAACGACGACCAAGCCGGCGGCATCCGTGCTGACGAAGAGGCCGGTCAGGGTATTTACATCGGCGGCGGCGCACTGTTCATCATCGTCGTTGTGCTGCTGCTCATCCTGCTCCTATAAGCAGAGCAGCGTGTACCGTGCCGGGCGAAGCTAGCCCGGGTTGAGGAATGCGCTGCACGAGCACCCCGTCGCCGTGCATTCCGCGTTAGAGGACCTCCTGGGGCCGGTGGGTTTTATGCAGATCACACCTTCTCCCGGAGGTCCTCTTCAGTAACCGCCCCTGTCACCAACGTCTGTGGGTGTGCACTTAATCAGGTGAGACGTCGGGGGAAGGCCGTGGCGTGCAATGAAGCTGGTTGAGCTGACAGGAGGCCTGAGAGAACGGGTCACCGAATGTGTCGCACAGCGAGGCTTCGCAAGGCGCCATCGTTTCGGGCGGGGAGGCTGGCGCCGTGTGCGTCGGGGCGTCGTGGTCGTTCGCGCCGTCGCCTCCACTCGAAGTGACGACGAAGGCGAGCCACACGGCGGCGCCGGCAAGGGCGGACGCAACCGCCCAGCGGACTATCGCGGCCCAGCTACCGCCCGCGGAGCCGGGGGTCGAGGACATCGCGGAGGCCGTCACCCAGGAGGTTGAAGGCGCCGACCACGATGACGATCAGCACGCCGGGCGTGATCGCCATCCAGGGCGCCTGCTCCATGTGCTGCTGGGCGCCCACGCTCAGCATGTTGCCCCACGTCGGCGTCGGCTCGGTTACCCCGAGCCCGAGGAAGCCAATCGCCGCCTCCGCCAGGATGACCGCACCAATCACCACCGATGCCGCCACGATGATGGTCGCGAAGACGTTCGGCAGGATGTAGCGCACCAGGATCCGAGTGTACGAGGCACCGATCACGCGAGCCGCATCGATGTAGGCCTCGTTGCTCACGGTCATGGTGTGACCGCGGACAATTCGCACCGAGGGCGGAATGATAAAGATGGTCAACGCGACGATAACACTGGATGCGCCGGCACCCATGATCATGACCAGCGTGAGCAGCAGGATGAGGCCAGGGATGGCCATGATGGCGTCCACGAAGCGCTGGATGATCAAATCCAGCCAGCCGCCGGCAAAACCTGACACGATCCCGATGACCGAGCCTGCGCCAACTCCCATGAAGGTCGCAGCGAAGGCGATAAACAGGGACAGCTGCGCCCCGTGGAGCAGCCGGCTCAGCACGTCACGGCCAAAGTTGTCGGTGCCCAGGTAGTACTCCATCCCCGGGGAGATGAAGTTATCGCCCAGGTTGTGCTGCAGCGGGTCGTGCGGGGACACGATCGGCGCCGCGGCCGATGCGGCTACGACGGTGATGAGGATGACGGTAGCGACCGCCGCCAGCGGGTTCTGACGAGCAATGAGGCCCAGCTTCTGTATGCGCGAGCGACGGGGGGCCAGGATCGTGTCGTCCTGCGGATTCGTCCCTCGTGCTGCTACGGTGCTGTGTTCGTCCGTTGCCACCTTGTCACTCCTCTCCTAGCCGTAGCGGACCCGCGGGTCGAGATAGCCGTAGGCAAGGTCGACCAGCAGATTGATAAGCACGACGAAGGTCCCGATGAGCAGGGCCGCACCCTGGATCGCCGGGTAGTCGCGGGTCAGAATGGCCTCGTAGGTTAGCCGGCCGAGCCCCGGCAATCGGAACAGCACCTCCAGCACGACCGAGCCGCTGAGCAGGAACGCAAACTGCGTGCCGACCAGGGTGATAACCGGGATGAAAGCGTTCCGCAGGCCGTGCCGGAACAACACAATGCGCCCCGGTAAGCCTTTCGCCGAGGCTGTCCGGATGTAGTCCTGCTTCATGACTTCGAGCATCGATGAGCGCGTGTAGCGCATGATCTGGGCGCCCAGGTTCAAGCCGAGGATGAGCGCCGGCCAGATCATGATCTGCGTATTCACCCAGGGGTCGTCGGCAAACGATACGTACGAGCGCGTCACGCTGACGCCGAACCAGAGTGAGCCATAGAGAATCAGCACCAGGCCGACCCAGAACACAGGCGCAGCCAGCCCGAAGACGGCTATGCCGCGGGCAACCAGGTCGATCGCGGTGCCCCGGTAGACGGCGGACAGGATACCCACACTGATGCCCATGACCAGGCCGAACGCCAGGCCATAGACGGCGAGCTGCAGTGTCACCGGCAGGGCGCGAAGGATGTAGGGGAGGATGTCGCGCCCTTCGTGGATGAGGGAGTCCCCGAAGTCGAGCTGGACGAGCCCGGAGAACCAGTTGACGTACTGGACGACCAAGGGCTGGTCCAGGCCCATCTCGTCGCGAAGCTCTTCCAGCTGCTCATCCGGTATTCGGCCGGTCTCACCCAGCTTCACGATGAGGGCATCTCCCGGCATGGAGCGGACCATAAGGAAGACCACGATGGTCAATAAGAAAAGTACAAACGCCGCCCCGATCAGGCGCCGGACGATATAGCCCGTCATCTCACCCTCCTGCGGGCATCGGCAGTCGCGAGAATGCCCCGCTCAAATGCCCGCATCTCATCTCCCTTTGACCGGGCGTGCCAGTCGGCCGGGCTCATACCCCCCGGCCGACTGGCACGCCTTCCTCTGGCGTTTACCGCTCCTTCTATGCCCCGTCGCCGCCGCCGAGCAGCCATGTCTGTTCAAGGTTGAGGGAGCCCCAACCAACCGGGGACCAAGCTGCGAGGGTGTCGGCGAGGTTGTACACGTGCGGATGCCGAACATTGATCTTGTAGGTCATGATCAGCCAGAGCCGGTACACCTGGTCGAGGTCGATGTCCATGATCTCGCGCAGGATCTCCTGCCTGGCGTCGACGTCCATCTCGTGCCGCTGCTGTTCGCACAGGCGGTCGAGGTCCGGGTCGTTGACGTTGAAGTAGTTTCGAGGCGACTCGGAGTGGAGCCCCTGGTAGGTGAAGGCATCAGGGTCCCAGCCGGGGCCGATGAAGTTGATGCCCATCATGTCGTCGTAGTTGACCTGGAAGTATTGCGACTGCCACTGCGACTGGTCGGCCGAATACTGGTGATCGACTTCGATGCCGATTTCACGCCACTGGTTGAACGCCGCGGCGCTGACGTCGAACCACAGGCCCGAGGTATACGCCGTGAAGCACTCGAGCGGTCGGTCGATGCCGTCGGGGTAGCCGGCCTCCGCCATTAGCTCTTTCGCCAGCTCAGGGTTGTAATTGTGCCAGTCGCCGAGTTCCTCGGGCTCCCACGGCCATTCTCGGCCGAAGTACGTGAAGTCCTGACCATAGCTATAGGCCGCCATACCACCCGCAAGACTGTCAATGATGGAATCACGGTCCACCGACAGCGCCATGGCACGACGCACCCGGACATCGTCGAACGGCGGGTTGTTCAGGTTCATAACGATGAACGGATGGGCGCTTGGGGGTGGCGTGGTGACCTGGGTGACGATGTTCGGGTTCGAAGTGACGATGTCGCGCCAGGAGTCGTAGTTGGTCGGCACGCGGTGGTCGATCTGGCCCTGCCGGAAGGCGGCGTCGGCATCGACAGGCGCGGGGATGTACTCGCACTCGATGCGATCGAGATACGGCAACTGCGTCCCGTGGTCGTCTTCCTTCCAGTAATCCGGGTTGCGGACGACCACATATCCGCCGAGGTCTTCCTCGGATTCGAGCATGAAGGGGCCGGTGCCGATGGGATTCCGGTCCATCCCGCCCTCTTCGTGATGTTCGGGAGCGAAAATCCAGTTGAAGGGCACGACCAGGCTGTTCACGAAGTATGCCGCGGGCTCACTTGTCGTGACGACCACGGTTTCGTCGTCCGGCGTGTCGATGGACTCGACATGGTTGAATGTGGGCGCCTGGACGGGGGCTTCGCTGTAGACCTCGAAGTTGTACTTGATGTCTTCGGAGGTGAGCTGGCGGCCATTGACGGGGGCCGCATCGTGGAAGGTCACATTCGGCCGCAGGCGGAAGGTGTACGTGAACTCGTCGGGCTGCTCGGGCATCGACTCGGCGGCGTCGGCTTCCACTTCCTGGAAGTTATGGTTGTCGACGTTGTCGCCCACCTTGAACCGGATGAGCTGGTTGTGGGCGAGCAGGTACGACGGCAGGGTGCCCGCCGCGGGACCGGTGGGATCCCAGGAGCTCGGAGCGACAAAGGCGAACCGGAAGGTACCGCCGCTCTCGGGCTGATCGCCGGCGTGCGGTAGCTCTTTCAGGTTCCGTCCGTGGTACATCTCGCGGAACGTTTCGAGGTCGACATCGATTTCCTGCGTGTTCCCTTCGAGCCCTTCGGCCGCCTCCGGGACATCGACATCGTCCTGTGCGTCATCGTCGTTGCCACAGCCGACAAGGGACATGGTCCCAAGACCGGCCGCGCCCACGCCTGCGCCGCGCAGGAGATGGCGCCTGCTCGTCGTTGCCCCGCCTAACCGCTTCCAATAGTTGGTCCGTTCGCGCATGTCTTCCCTCCTCATGCCACGGGGATTTGGCCGGCCCCGTCCGGCTGTTGCGGCAGTATTGAAACAGTACATGCTGTCAGCAAGCACTATTCCCTTATGCCTTCATTCAGGCAGTTTATGCCATCGCGATTCCAGCTCACCATACGGGGATCTGATGGGCGCCTTTCATGGCCACTGTCCCAGTGAAACCCGGCGTTAAGGGGCTCCGGAAAGGTTGAGCGGCAAGCTTACCGGGCAAATGCGATGGGCTACGTCAGTTCCCGCCATCCACGAGCCAGGTTTGTTCGAGGTTATGGGAGCCCCAACCGACGGGCGCCCAGGCAGCCATCGCATCGGCGACGTTGTACACATGCGGATGCCGGAGGTTGATCTTGTAAGTGAGGATGAGCCAGATGCGGTACACCTCGTCCAGGTCAATGTCCATGATCTGGCGGATGAGATCTTGCCTTGCGTCGACGTCCATCTCGTGCCTCTGCTGCTCGCAGAGGCGGTCGAGGTCCGGATTGTCCACATGGAAATAGTTTCGCGGTGACTCAGAATGGAGCGACTGGTAGGTGAAGGCGTCCGGGTCGTAGCCCGGCCCGACCGTGGATACCAGCATCATCTGCTCGTATGTGGTGCCGTAATACAGTGACTGCCACTGGGCCTGATCCTGTGAGTAGTCATGCTCTATCTCGATGCCCACTTGCCGCCACATCTCCATCGCGGCGACCGAGACCTCGAACCAGAGACCTGCGGTCCAGCGGTTGAATACATGAATCGGTTCGGGGATGCCGTTCTCGTACCCGGCTTCCGCAAGCAACTCGCGTGCGCGCTCGGGGTCATAGTGATGGTAGTCGCCGAGCTCATCCGGCTCGAACGGCCATTCCCTGCCGAAATAGGTGAAGTCCATGCCGTAGCCGAAATCCGCCATACCGCCGGCGAGACTGTCGATAATGGCCTGCCGGTCGATGGCAAGTGACATCGCACGACGCACACGGACATCGTTCAGCGGCTCTTCGTCGAGGTTCATGACGAAGAATGGCTGGGCGCTGGGCGGGGGTGTGGTGACCTGTGTCACCACGTTCGGGTTAGACGTCACAAGTTCGCGCCAGGAGTCGTAGGTCTGCGGCCACCGGTGGTCGATTGCTCCATTTCGGAACGCCGCGTCGGCGTCTACCGGAGAGGGGATGTATTGCCCTTCGATGCGATCGAGATAGGGCAGCTGCGTCCCGTGTTCGTCTTGCTTCCAGTAGTTCGGGTTCCGCTCGTAGACGTAGCCGCCGAGCTCTTCCTCGGATGCGAGCATGAACGGGCCGGTTCCGATTGGATTCCTGTCCATCCCGCCCTGGTCATGTTGTTCGGGAGAAAAGATCCAGTGGTATGTGATGACGAGCGTGTCGAGGAAGTAAGCCGCTGGCACACCTGTGCGAATGACGATCGTTTCTTCGTCCGGTGTCTCGATTGACTCGACGTCGTTGAAGGTAGGCGCCTGGGCGGGCGAGTCCCTGTACGCCTCAAATGAGTAAACGATGTCCTCGGCTGTCATGGACCTGCCATCGACAGGCGGGAGGTCGGCGAACTCCACTTCGGGCCGCAGCTTGAACGTGTAGGTCAGCTCGTCGGGTTGTTCCGGCATGGACTGTGCGACGTCGGCTTCGACCTCCTGGAAGTTGTGGTTTTCCATGTCGTCCGAGTTGTGGAAGCGGATCAGCTGGTTGTGGATGAGTGCATACGAGGGCAGTTGCTGGGCTGCGGGACCCGTCGGATCCCAGGACGTGGGGCTGACACTCGACATTCGGAAGGTGCCACCGCGCTCGGGCTGGCGACCGGCGTGTGGAAGGTCGGAGAGATGGCGACCGTGATAGATCTCGCGGAATTCTTCGAGGTCGAGGTCGATTTCTGACGTGTTGCCCTGGAGGCCATCGGCATCGTCGAGATCGGCACCGTTACCATTCCCATTTCCATTGGGACTGTCTTCATCGTCGTTGCCACAACCGACGAGGGCGAGCCCGGCGAGCCCGGTTGAGCCCGCGGCCGCACCTCCGAGGACCCGGCGGCGGCTGAGGTGGCCTCGTGACTGGTTGGCCCAATAGTTCCGGCGGTCGCGCATCTGTATCTCCCACGCTCAAAGTCGTTGCCAGGCTAGCAGCGCTGCCGCGAAGTATTGATATAGGCCATAGGTTCTACAAGACCTGCCGTGTTATCGTGCTATAGATGGCAGTTATACAACATGTGGTCGATGGCTATTGGATTCGAAGCTCATTCACATTTGATACGGGAGCGAGGCATAAAGATGTGTAATGCGGGGATAAGGCGCCGGCGATTGTGCACCTTTGAAAAAGGTCTCAAGAATCCGGCCAGAGGTGGTGCAAGCCGGACGAACTATGTGTCCCGCATGCTCGCCGGCTGCCACGGCACCTCCAGGAGGCTGCAATGAAAATGGAAATGTTCCACCTGATGCCCTACCGGGAGCTCCCGGAGGACTTCAACGAGCGGTACCACAGTGTCTGGGTGGATATCCCGAGCGAGTTGTTCGACGCGGAGCGCGCGCATTCGTTCTATAACCACACGCTGGACGAGCTGGAATACGCGGCGCAGATGGGCTACGACGGCGTGTGCGTAAACGAGCACCACTCGAACGCCTACGGGTTCATGCCATCGCCGAACATCATGGCGGGGGCGCTGGCCCGGCGGACGCGCGACACAGCGATCATCGTCCTGGGGAATTCGATCGCGCTTTACAACCCGCCGATCCGGGTCGCCGAGGAGTTCGCGATGCTCGACTGCATTAGCGGCGGGCGGCTGGTGGCCGGGTTCCCGGTGGGCAGCAGCGCTGACACGAACTTTGCCTATGGGATGAACCCGGCGACACTGCGCGATCGGTACTACGAGGCGGAGGACCTGATCACGAAGGCGTGGACGAACCCGGATGTGTTCAGCTACGACGGGAAGTACACGCAACTCCGTTATGTGAATATCTGGCCACGGCCGGTCCAGAAGCCCCATCCGCCGGTATGGGTGCCGGGTGGCGGATCGATCGAAACCTGGGGCTGGTGCATCGAGAAGGAGTACCTGTACGCGTACCTGTCCTACTCGGGATTCAAGCGCGGCAAGGTGGTGATGGACGGCTTCTGGAAGCAGAACGATGAGATGGGCGCCGACCGGAACCCGTACAAGGCAGGGTTCCTCCAGCTCGTGGCGGTCGCGGACAGCGAGCAGGAAGCGGAGGACAAGTACGGCCCGCACGGCGAGTACTTCTACAACAAGATGCTGCACGTGTACCCGGGCTTCGCGGATGCGCCCGGCTACCGGACGTTGAAGACGGTGGAAGCGGGGCTGCTCCAGCAGACGACGCAGTTTGGCCAGCGGCCGAAGGGTCTCTCGTGGAAGGACCTGCTGGAACAGGGGAACATCGTGGCCGGCACGCCGAAACAGGTGACGGAGCAGCTCGAGCAGGTCATCAAGGACCTGCGCATCGGCCATCTGATGGTGCTGAACCAGTTCGGTTCGATCCCGCACGAGCTGACCATGGAGAACATCCACAAGACTGCGCAGGAAGTGTTGCCGAACCTGCGCCACATCTGGGACGGCGAATACGAGGACAAGTGGTGGCCGAAGCCGATGGCACATCCACAGCGGCCGGCCCCGGTGCCATTCGCTGACGCAGTCGCGGCCAAATAGTTCGTGGAACGACGACCGGCGCAGGAGAGGAAACACGGGGAGGAACATGGAAACGACGACCGTCCGCGTCCGAAACGGCGCGTTTGAGACCGAGGTACTGAAGGGGGGCTCGGGGCAGCCGCTGCTCTACCTCCACGGGGAGATGGGAGCCGACGAGCGCGGCTTCCTCGACGAGCTCGCGGGCCGCTTCGAGGTAACCGCGCCGCGCCACCCGGGCTATGGGGCATCGACGGGCGATGACCACCTCATTGAGCTCCACGACATGCTCTATTACTACCTCGATTTCCTGGACGAGGTGGGGTTGCGCGACATCCCGGTGGTGGCGCACGGGCTCGGGGGAATGTTTGCGCTGGAGCTGGCGGCGATGCAGCCGGAGCGGTTCAGGAAGCTGGCTGTGATTGCACCGTTTGGCCTGTGGGATGCAGTGAATCCCGTCCCGGACTTCTTTGTGTTCTCCCCGGATGACCTGAAGCAGGCGAACTTCCACAACCCGGACTCGAGCGCGGCTGAAACGATGGCGATGCCACAGAACGAGGGGGACACGCAGGCAATCCTGGAGCGCGTAAAGTCGCAGCGGGTCGCAGCCAAGTACCTGTGGCCCATCCCGAACCGGGGTCTGGCCAAGCGTATCCACCGGGTGCGTATGCCAACGTTGCTGCTCTGGGGCGCCTCGGACGGGATTGTGCCGGTTTCGTACGCGGACGACTTCGCGGGCCGGCTGCCGGACGCGAGCAAGGAAGTCATCCCGGAAGCGGGGCACCTTGCACACCTGGAGCAGCAAGACCGGGTTCTCGCGGCGCTGGACCGCTTCCTTTCGTAACCAGTTGTTTGTCCGGTTGAGGCCGCGTGTCGCCCTGGCGATGCGTGGACTCAGCCGGTCAAGCGTTACCATTGACATTGCTTCGCCTGTCACTAACCATACGCGTGTAGGGTCCCGCTATAGGTGCGATGCATAGCAGGGACGCACGGCAGGGCGCGGGGCGCCGGAGAAATAGCATGCTGACGTTCGACCAGCTGGAAACACTCCGCACAATCGTGCGGTACGGGACATTCAGCCGTGCGGCCGAGGAGATGTTCCTGACGCAGCCTGCGGTGTCGCAGCGCGTGAAACACCTGGAACAGGCGCTCGGCATCGAGGTGTTCGTCCGTGGCAACAGTCAGCGGGGTTTCCAGCTCACGGAGGCGGGTGAACGGGTGCTCCGGTTCTCGAACGAGGTGCTGGGCTCGCTCGATGCGCTGCAGTATGACCTCCAGCACCGGGCGGACATCGAGCGGCAGACGGTGACGCTCGCCAGCGGTCATTTCATCTCCCGCTACGTGCTCCCGCGACTGATGCGGGCGTGCCGGGACCGGTATCCGCAGCTTCACATCCGCAACATCGAATGTAGCGTGGACGACCTCAACGAAGTGGTGCGGCGTGGCGACGCGGACTTTGCCGTGCATACGGAATCCTTCATCGACCCGTCACTGGCGAGCGCGCCGCTGTTCCGCGACAAGGTCGTGCTGGTCGCGAATGGCGAGCACCCGTTCTTGCGCGAGGACCCGACGCAGCCGGAGACGGTGCGCAAGTACCAGTTCGTGCTCTCGCCGCCGAATTCGGAGCCGCGCCAAATTGCCGAGCGCTGGGCAGCGGGCATGGGCGTGAGCCTGGACGTGGTGATGGAGACGAGCAGCTATGACGCGCTCAAGGAGGCTGCGATCCACGGGCTGGGACTCGCCATCGTGCCGGAGACGATCGTGCACGATGAGGTGACGGACGGACGGCTGCGCCTGGTATCGCTCCCCGGGTTGCCGTGCGAGCGTTTGATTTGCCTGGTGTATAACCCGGACCGTACGTTGAGCCCCGCGGCGGAAGGGTTGCTTTCGGTTGTGCGTGATGGGACATGGCGCACGCAAATGTTGATGCATAACCCGTGTTAGGGCGCCGTTCCCCGGCCGAGTACCGCGCATAACCATTGTGGATGCCGTCATAAGCGGATTGGCCTTGCCGTGCCCGAGGCCGCTTCGAATACTGAGCAAGCCGTCGTGGACCGTCGTTGTAACAACGCCGTTTCACGAATCACGAAAGAATTGGAGGCGGCGCATTGAAGTTTCACTGGTTCGCCGAGGTCACCTATCCACACCTGCCGGAAGATTTTCCCGATAAGTATCCGAGCGCATGGGTGACGCCGCCCGCGCACCTGCAGGACCCGCTCAAGGTAGGCGATGTCTACCGGATGTTCCTGGACCTGATGGAACAGGCTGACGGACTCGGGTTCGACGGGCTGGCAGTGAACGAACACCACCAGACATCATTCGCGATGACGCCGTCGCCAAACCTGCTCGCAGCGTCGCTCGCGAAGAATACGAAGAACGCGGCGATCCTAGTCATCGGCGACAGCCTGGCGCTGTACAACCCGCCGACGCGCGTGGCGGAGGAGATGGCCTATCTCGACTGTCTGTCCGGCGGGCGGCTGATCGCGGGCTTCGTGTACGGGACGCCGATGGACTCGGTGTTCTCGTACGGGACACCGCCGATTGAGCTGCGCGACCGCGTGGACGAGGCGCGGCGCCTCATCCTGAAGTCGTGGGAAGAGCCCGAGCCATTCGCATTCAACGGTACGTACAACAAGCTGCGTTATGTGAACGTTTGGCCGCGGCCGGTCCAGCCGAAGCCGCCGGTGTGGGTACCAGGCAGTGGCAGCCTGGAGACGTGGGACCT
>SKSF01000064.1 GCA_007118095.1 Dehalococcoidia bacterium | reverse complement strand
GGCGGACCCCGAAGGCAACTACTACTACCAGGTCTGGGAATGGCTCGGCCCCAACCAGACCGAATGAAGCGTCCACTCGTTCAGCGCCCGGCGGAAGCCCGGCGCTGAGACAAAGGGCGGTCACGCGATCGGAGGATGACGATGACGGACACAGCAACCCTCGCACGAGAATTTGGTGAAGCCTGGAACCGCCGCGACTGGGATCACTGGCGCGCGGTGCTCCACCCCGAAGCCTATTACGTGAGCCCGGACGGGCAGCGCCACGAAGGGCCGGAGGCCGCACTGGCCGGCGGGCAACTGTGGGCGGAAGCCATGCCGGACGGGCACGTTGAAATCCAGGGCGTCTATGCGAGCGGCGACACCGTGACGATGGAGCAATTCGCGCGCGGCACGCACACGGGGGAGCTCATGGGCATCCCCCCGACCAACCGGCAGGCGGCCTTTCCCGTTTGCCATGTCCTCGAGGTCCGGGACGGCAAGATCAGCGCCTGGCGCTTCTACGGAGACCTGCTGACGCTGTTGACGCAACTGGGCGTTGTGCAGCTGCCGGAAGAGGCGCGGCGCTAGGTCGCATCGCTAAGCGACCCGCAGGAATGTCTGTGGCTGAACAGGGACTTCCTTCCTGCACTGCTCACTCAAAGGAACACGGAGTTTCCGATGACCCAGGCCAGGTGGAACCGCGACACCCTCAACCTCAATCGGCCAGATCTTCTTGGCCAGGAGCTCGCCGATGACGCCTTCCGCCACTTGCGGGCCAAGCTGCCCGTGTACTGGTACCAGGAGGGACGTCGCAACGTGGGCTTCTGGAACATCACGAAGTACGAAGACGTGATGTTCATCTCTCGTCACCCGGACCTCATCACTTCAAGCAAGGAGATCTTTTCGGCCTATCCCAGGCATGTGCCTGAGATCGACCCGGAGGCCGACGACCGAGGAAAGCACCTCATCAAGATGGACCCGCCGCGCCACGACCGCATGCGACGCCTCGTGAACAGGGGCTTCACACCCAGCGCCGTCAACGCCCTCGAACCTCTCATCCGGGAGATCACCGGCAACATTCTTGACGACATCGAGCGCCAGGAGCGGGTCGACTTCGTCATCGACGTGGCTTCCCGGCTCCCGCTCGCGGTCGTCTGCGAATTGGTGGGTATCCCGAAAGAGAACCGGCCCATCACTTTCCACCTCACCAACAAGATGCTGCGCGCCACTGAGCCCGAATACCAGGCGGATGTCCCCGACGAGATCCGTGGCACACCAGAAGCCACCCGGCTCACGATGCACCAGGGGATCCAGGGCATGCGGGCGCACATCCGGGAGCACCTCCGGGACCGGAGTGCCGGACGCCCGGACCAACTCCTCAGCCTGCTTGTCGACCCCGGGGACTGCGGGACAACCATCACAGACGACGAGATCGAGTGGTTCGCCGTGTTGCTCATGAACGCCGGGCAGGAGACGACGCGGAACGCCATCTCCGGCGGCTTCCGCGCCCTCTGCGAACACCCCGGTGAGCGCAGGCGCCTTCAGGAGGATATGTCGCTGCTCCCCTCGGCGGTCGAGGAGATTCTCCGGTGGGTTTCGCCGGTCGCGCGCATGGCGCGGGTCGCAACCGGTGACGTCGAAATCCGCCGCAAGCAAATCAAGGAGGGCGAGCGTGTCGTGATGTGGTATCCCTCTGCCAATTTCGACGAAGACGTATTCGAAGACCCTTATACGTTCGACATCACTCGCGACCCGAACGACCACCTAGCATTCGGTATCGGCGAGCACGGCTGCCTGGGCGCCGGCTTTGCCCGGCTCGAATTGAAGGTCATGTTCGAAGAGCTCTTCCGGCGCTTTCCGGCTATCCGCCTTGACGGTGATCCCGATGACCTGTGCTCCAACTTCATCGGTGGCGTGAAGCACCTGCCGGTCCGCCTCGCGTGAGCATGACCGGAGTACAGACGTGCTGCGGACATCCCAAGACCGACAAGGAGGACTTTCTCATGCGACGAGTCGTCTACGCAGCAACATTCAAAGGGACCCTTCGACCCATCGATGACGCCGGGGCAAAGGTGGAGGCCGAGGGGCGCGGGTCCGTCGAAGCCATGCTCAATGAGACCGCATTGCCGGCAGGCCTGGGTGTCGAACCGAGGTTCCAGTCGACGCTCGAGATGAAGAGAGACGGCACATTCGGGGAGTTCGGCACGATTGACTTTGGTAACGGTGATGCGCTCCGGTTTAGCGAAATCGCACCCGGCCATCTCGCGCCCGCGCCCGATGGCCGCCAGTCCGGCGCGATCGACTGGAAGATCGATTCGGGCTCCGGCGCATTCGCGACCGCAACTGGCTACATCACATCGAACTTCAACCTCGGCGAAGAAGGGGACTTCCTGGACCACCAGGTGGTCTCAATCGTGCTCCAGTAACGGCGGCGCCTGCCGGCATGAAGTTAAAAGGAGAAAGAGAGCGGAGACATGAACACAAGATTGAATCTAAAACCTGGCGTCCTTTCCGTGATCATCGCGATTGTGGCGGCCTCCGCGCTCGGGATGCCGGCTTCCGGGTCAGCCACTGCGCCGCAGCCGGCATCCGGCACATTCAAAGCTGATATCGATTTCGACACGCTCAGCCTGGCGCCTGTTGGAAGCAATTGCGTGCTCCAAGTCGACGGTGAGCTGACGTTCTCCGGAACGTTGGAAGGCACAGCGCCGGGGACCACGACCGCACTCGTCTTTGCGTCCTGCGATGAGGTTGCCACACACCCGCCAGGGACATTCCGGGACGTCTTCATATCCGCGCTGGAATTCGAGGGAGCGGTAGACGGTGTGCCGGTCACGGCAGACGTGACATACCAGGGACAGGTGCGCGAAGGCGGAAGCGTTGACGCGCTGATACGTGTCTCGAATGGAGCAAACGGCGTCCTGGAGGTTGAAGGCTCCGTCGCCGAGGGCGGCTCGTACTCGGGCTCGCTGCGGAGTAAGTAGCGGCACCGGGACACTCATCGTTCGCACAGATAAGGAGGAAAGCGTGTCCGTCGTATTGATCACAGGAACAAGCTCCGGCATTGGGCTGCAGACAGCTCTCCAGTTCGCAAGGCGAGGCGACACCGTTTACGCGACCATGCGCAATGTGCAGCGTGATGGGGCGCTCCGACGCGCTGCGGAATCGGAAGGATTGCCGCTGCACGTTCGCCAGCTCGACGTGACGGACCCGCAGTCGGTGGAACGTGCCGTCGGCGAGATACTCGATGAGCAGGGAAGGGTCGACGTGCTCGTGAACAACGCCGGGATCAACCGCGGACTCACGGTCGAAATGACCTCCGATGAAGAGTTGCGCGAAGTCTTCGATACCAACGTATTCGGAGTTCTGCGAACTACCCGGGCTGTGCTACCCGCCATGCGGAACGATGAGAGTGGCACGGTGATTAACGTGAGCTCGGTGGCCGGAAGGATCGGGGCCTGGCCCGAGCCAGCCTACTCGGCGTCGAAGTGGGCATTGGAAGCGCTCAGCGAGTGCCTTGCCATCCAGCTCTACCGGTTCAATATCCGGGTGGCTGTGATTGAGCCGGGCATGGTTCAGACGGAGTTCTTCAACAACTCGGGCATCCCCGGGTGGGATGACACGTCCCCCTATGCCGACAGCGAGCGACAGTCATTCCAGGCGATGAGTAACGGGGTCGCCACCGGCGGCGACCCGAGACACGTTGCCGCTGCCATCGAGCATGCGGTCGCGACGGACCAGCCACAGTTCCGCTACCTCGTTGGAGACGACGCGCACGCCTTCATCGACGGACGCGCACGGATGAGCGATGAGGAGTTCATCGAAACGTTTGGCCGCCCCAGGTCGGACGAAGAGTTCTTTGCGGAGTTCGCCCGGCGCTTTCC